>CAZKYJ010000932.1:0-2429 GCA_964556355.1 uncultured Verrucomicrobiales bacterium
TGGGCACGTCGACCTCGGCGAGATCGATCTCTGGGCGTTCCGCAACGAACCTTGGTCGGTGCGCGAGCCACTCTACCAGTCCGCTCTGCGTGAGGTCGCCAAGATCCACCGCATCTCCGAGGACGACGTCCCCCCCGACATCACCCCCCACCTGCAGCGCGGGTTTGATGAGGCGCTCTACGAGTGGGAGCAGGGCTACTTTTTCGAGCACTTCCTCACCCATCACTCGCTCCTCGACCCCGACGAACTCACCTCCCTGCGCGACGATCCCGAACTCGTCGAGATGCGCGACCGCCTCGCCGCCCAACCCCGCTTCCTCGTGCACCGCGACTTCCACTCGCAAAATATCATGGTGCGGCCAACCCTCGAGCGCACCCACCTCATCGACTACCAGGGGCTCCGCCCCGGGCGCCCGGAATACGATGTCGCTTCCCTGCTCTACGATCCCTACGTTACGCTGACCGTGGCGGAGCGGGGCTCGCTGACCGAGTTCTACCTCTCGATCCGGCCCGCCCTCGACCACGATGGCGCGTTCCACCAGAACCTGGCCGATGCCGCCTGCCAGCGTCTCATGCAAGCCCTGGGCGCCTACGGCTTTCTCGGGACCGTCCGGGGCGAGCGCTCGTTCCTTTCCCACATCGCCCCCGCCGTCGACAACCTGCGCACCGTCGTCCGGGAAAACCGCGGCCCCACCGCCCTCGAGTCCGTCCTCGCACCTGGCGCTCTCACCTTGACCCTCCCGGGCGAACCTGCGACCGGTTAGCCTCAATTCCCCACGACACCCAGAAATCTCTACCTCTTTCGCCATGGCCTCCAAGAAGCAATCCTCCCGAAGCAAAGCGGGTGCCAATGCCGCCGCCCACGCGCCGGCCGTCGTCATCGCTGAAGTCTCCCCCGCCATCGAAGGCGGGCGCTATGCGGTCAAACGGACCGCCGGTCAAGAGATCCGCATCGAAGCCGACATCTTCAAAGACGGGCACGACGTCATCTACGCCTGCGCCAAGTGGCGGCCGCTTGCGGGGGGCTCCGATAGGCCTCTCTCCTGGACGCGCACGCCGATGCATCCGGTCGACAACGACCGCTGGGCGGGTGCCTTCACCCCCGGGGGGCCGGGGCTCTTCGAGTTCACCATCGAAGCGTGGCCCGACCCCTACCGCAGTTGGAAATACGACATGGGCAAACGGCTCGATGCCGGCCAACCCGACCTCGGACTGGAGGTTCGTGAAGGTGCCGAAATCATCCGCTCGGCGGCCAAGCGTGCCACCGCCGGCGGCGATCAAGCTTCCGCGGACGAACTCGCCCGCTGCGCCGCGGCGATGCTCGACTCGGCGGTCGGCAACCTCCGCGACCTCGTGTTCTCCGACGGGCTCCAATCCGTCCTCGACCTCTGGCCGGATCGCCAACTCTCCACCGTCTACAGCCCCGCCCACCGGTTGAGCGTCGAGCGCGACCGCGCCAGCTTCTCCGCGTGGTACGAGTTCTTCCCCCGTTCCGCCCACGGCGACTCCGCCCGGCACGCCACCCTGCGGGACTGCGCCCCCCGCCTCGATGCGGCCAAAGAGATGGGCTTCGATGTCGTCTACCTCCCGCCCGTGCACCCCATCGGAGAGACCGCGCGCAAAGGACCGAACAACACCACCACTGCCGCCCCCGGCGACCACGGGTCCCCCTGGGCCATCGGGTCGAAACACGGCGGGCACTACGCCATCGAGCCGTCCCTCGGAACCGTCGATGATCTGGAGTGGCTCGTCGCCCAGGCCAAGGATCGCGGCATGGAGATCGCCATGGATTTCGCCCTCCAGTGCTCCCCCGATCACCCCTACGTCACCGAGCACCCCGAGTGGTTCCACCACCGCCCCGACGGCACGATCAAGTACGCCGAGAACCCCCCGAAGAAATATCAGGACATCTACCCGATCAACTTCCACTGCGCCGAGTGGAGGTCCCTCTGGCGGGAGTGCCGGGACATCGTCGCCTTCTGGGTCGAGCGCGGCGTCCGGATCTTCCGCGTCGATAACCCCCACACCAAACCGGTCGCTTTTTGGGAGTATCTCATCAACAACATCCGCAGCACTCACCCGGAGGTCATCTTCCTCTCGGAAGCGTTCACCAAACCAAAGATGATGCAGATGCTGGCCAAGATCGGCTTCCAGCAAAGCTATACCTACTTCACCTGGCGCACCTCGAAACACGAGCTCACCGAGTACCTCCGGGAACTCACCCAGGGCCCGATGGCCGAGTACTACTGCGGCAACCTGTGGCCGAACACCCCGGACATCCTCGCCTTCCACCTGCAGAATGCGCCGCCCGCCCAGTTCGAGATCCGCGCCGCGCTCGCCGCCACCCTCTCCACCTCGTGGGGGATCTACTCCGGGTACGAATTTTGCGAGTCGACCCCGCTCGGCCCCGGTAAGGAAGAGTATCTTGAT
>CAZKYJ010000933.1:0-2423 GCA_964556355.1 uncultured Verrucomicrobiales bacterium
AGTTGGTAGAGCAGTTGGCTTTTAACCAATTGGTCCTGGGTTCGAGTCCCAGTCCACGTACCAGCTCGCCCTCGCTGGGAGGCCGGTCGCCTCTCCGAAACGAAGAAACCCGCTCGCGGACGAGCGGGTTTCCCACAAAACACGACAGGCTTCCCGAGGCTACCTTCCCCGCTTGCGCAGGAACGTCGGGACGTCGAGATCCTCGCCGTTGACGATGGTTCTCGAGCTTTTCTCGAACCGCCCGCGGGCGCCCGCAGGATCGAGCTCGAGCAACCCTTGGGAACCGGACGGCTTGCCGGATGCACGGAGGCGCGAACGGCGCTGGGTTTCGGAGTCTTCCGAAGTGGCGGCGACGGGCTGGGGAACCCGTTCTTCCCGCTCGTCCTGGAAGCCGGGAGGAGCACCGGTCGGCAGTGCGTCGAATGGCTCGTCAACCGCGGCTACGGCCGGCTCGCCAGGCTCGAACGGACGGAAATCTTCGCCGGGATGGTGCTCGAACGCGGGCTCCGGGACAGGCTCCTCCCGCGATTCCTCGCGCCCATCCGAGGGGAAGCGCACCGCCGGATCAAGGTGGATCACCTTGGAACTGGCAGGCTCCGGTTCGCGATACTCCTCGACTTCTACGTCGGGCTCATCGACCGCTTCGACGGTCGTGTCGTCGGTCTCGTCCTCCCCGCCCCCGTCAGCGGTCGGAATCGCCTCGAACTCCGGCTCCTCCTCGAGATCCGCCACGGCGGCGACCTCGGCGGCGACCTCGGGCTCTCGATCCGGTTCGGCTGCTGATGTGACCTCGGCGATCTCCGGTTCTTCCTCGGGTTCGACAACGGGTGCCGGCTCATCGAAAAGGGACTCCTCTTCGAGGTCAGCAACGATGGGGGAAGCGTCGTCGAGCACGGGTTCGGGCTCGACCGCGGGTGATTTCTGGGGAACCGGCGCCGCTTTGACCACTGGCGTCGGCTCGTCATCGAGATCGAGTTCGAGCAACGATTCGGCGGTGACTTTCTCTTCGGCGGCGACTTTCGGCACCGCTTTCGGGGGTGCCTCCGGTGCCGGCGGATCCGCCACGGCATCCGGCGCGGCGGCGGCGGTCTCCTTGGCTGGCTGGGTCACGCTCTCTTTGACCGGCTCGGCCAAGACCTCGTCCTCCGGTTCGCCGAGCGAGCTGATGATGGTGACGGCGAGCTCGGCGCCCAGCTTGTTGTCGACTGCCGAACCGAAGAGGATCTGGGCGTCGTCGTGGACATGCTTCTCGAGCTCCGTCATGAGGAGCTCGATCTCGAATAGCGTCATCGTTTTGCCACCCGCCACGTGGACGAGAACGTTCTTGGCTTTGCCGAGCAGAGCTCCCTTCTCGAGGAGCGGGCTCTTGAGCGCGCGGCTGAGCGCCTCCTGAGCCCGGTTTTCGCCCTTGGCCTGCCCGTAGCCGAACAGGCACCGGGAGTCGAGGTTACGGAGCGCCGTGATGATGTCGTCCATCCCGATCCGGATGAGCCCGGGGCGGAGGATAATACTCGTGACAGCCCGCACACTTTGGCCGATCACTTCGTCGGCGGCGGCGAAGGCGCCCTGGATCCCCTCTTTCGGAAGGACGAGTTCGCCCATCCGGCTGTTTTCGAAAGTCACGAGAGCGCTGGCGATGCCGGAGAGCTCTTGCAGCGCGGCGTCGGCCTGCGCCCGGCGACGGCGCCCCTCGAACTTGAACGGCATGATGGCGAAAACGACGACGAAGGCCCCGCTGGCCCGAGCGATCCGGGCGACGAGCGGCGCCGCACCCGATCCGGTTCCGCCGCCGAGGCCGACGCACAAGAAGACCATATCTCGCCCGGCCACCGCGGCGCGGATCTCGTCCTCCGAAGAGGTCGCGGCCTCGAGCCCGAGCTCGGGATCACCGCCCGCCCCCAAGCCTTGTGTGAGGTTCTTGCCGAGCTGGATCTTGGTAGGCGCGAGCGAGTTGGTCAGCGCGCGGATGTCGGCGTTCATGCAGATGAGCTCCGCTTCGCCCGCCCCGTCGAGCGCGAGGCGGTCGAGGGCGTTGGCACCCGCTCCACCGAGGCCGATCGCACAGACGGAGTAGCCCTCCGCTTCTGGAATTTCCGCTTGGGTTGGAATGTATTCGATCATGGCGTCTTTGGTGTGTTGTGGGTCAAGAATTGGAGATCAGCTGAAGAGGCGAACGCTCCCGAACATGTCGGAGATCTTACGGCCGAAGCGGGCGAATGCCCCCCGCGATGGCCGTTCGTTCTCGAGGATTTGCGCGTAGCGGATGAGGCCGATGGGCACCGCAAACTGCGGGTTCTCAAAGGTGGCCGTGAGGCCGCTGATGGGAGCGGAGCTGGCACGCTGGACCGGCAGTTCGAGGATCTCCTCGGCCAGCCGGTCGATCCCATCCAAGAAACTGCACCCTCCGCAGAGAAAAATGCCCG
>CAZKYJ010000934.1:0-2420 GCA_964556355.1 uncultured Verrucomicrobiales bacterium
AATGACAGCAAGCCGCGCGCTTCCGGGGATGAACCCAACGTCGGTTACCGGCGCTCCGATTCGGAGTCTTGAGCCGTCTACCGCTGACGCGCTGCTTTTTCCGACGAGCCATCCTTCCGCCGGGATGTTGCAGGCCGTTTCGAGCTGATCTACAGTCAGCCAAAAAACGAATACTTGCCGAAAGCACAAGCCTAATGAAAATTTGGAGGATTCATGGATTACAATCGTTTCTCGCATGTGAGTCTCACGCCCTTTGAAATGTGGGTGCAGTCAGAAGGTCTGCAAGTCATTACGACCCATACGATCCCGGACATTTTCACTGTGGAGATCGAGCCGTGGCAGCGGACGGGCTGCAAAGGGGCGATCTTCGACATGACCCACGAGCCTTCCGAGAAGGTCATGATCAACAACCAGGGGACGACCCGCTATCTCGTCGAGATTCCTCCGGGAGGCACCTTCAAGGCGGAAAAGCATATGTACGAGGAAATCTTCTATGTGGTGAAAGGGAGCGGTGCCACGGTGGTGTGGAACGAGGGAACGCCCAAGCTGACCTTTGAGTGGGAGCAGGACGCCTGCTTCGCCGTACCGCTCAACGCCTGGCACGAGATCCACAACGGCAGTGGTTCGGAGCCGGTTCGCCTCTACGCGGCCACCAACATGCCGGCGCCTTTCAACCTCTACGGCAGCCCGGAGTTCGTCTTCAACTGCCCCTTCACGTTCAACGACCGGTTTGATCCCTACGACGAAACCTATTTCAGCCGCAAGGCCACCAAGCTCGAAGACCGGCTTTTGCAGTCGAACTTCATTCCCAGCGTGACCAAGCTGGCCCTCGACGCCTGGGCCTACCGCGGCCCGGGCACCAACATGCATACGATCATGGCCGGCGGCCGCTTCGTCTGCCATGTATCGGAGTTTCCTCCGGGAACTTACAAGAAGGGGCACGGCTTCGTCGATGGCCAGGCCGTGGCGCCGAGCAGAACCGGCCTCGTCAACGAAAACAGTTATTTATTTCTGAGCGGCGACGGCTATGACTTACAGTGGAAGCCCCACGCCATGCCCGGACCGGGAGTGCCTTACGAGCGCTTCAATTTCAAGCGCGGATCGCTCATGACCAACGGCCAGGCGGGCCACCAGCACTTTAACCCGAGCAGCGAACCTGCTCGCTATCTGGTCCTGCGTTATGGCAACGACCGCTTCGGGCAGCGCGAGGGTCAGATGCCGCCGAACAAGAAGGTCCGGCGCTCCAATAAGCCGCAGATCGAATTCAAGGACGAGCAGCCGGAAATCCGCGCGCTCTTCGAGGAGGCGTGCCGCAAGCGCGGTGTGACATCCAATATGCCGCCCTTCTGAGGTGGCGGGGAGTATGTAAGACGGCACCTTCCCGTTATCCCTCGCAATGAACCAAGCCACCAATCTGCCCAGGGTTCATCACCCTACTTCTCCAGTTGGAATCGCCTCCCGGGAGGAGCCCCCGCCATGTACTCCACTATTTTCAGGGTCGGGACCGAGACACCGCTGCAAACTTTCCGAATGCCTATCAGCTGGGTGGGCTCGTCCCAGTCGCGCTTCGACTCGCAGGTGACTTTTGTGCAGGTGGTCTGCCTTAGCCAGGAGCACACTTTTACCGGGCGGCTGGCCGCATCCACCAGCTCGGTCTTATACCAGGTGCCGAGTTTGTCCGTGCCGTCCTCCAAGTGGACGGCTGGCAACACTGTGTAAAAGGCGCCGCCGGTCTCCAGCAAACTCAGCACCGTCTCCAAGAATTGGGATAATTTTTCGGTATAAGTGAAGCCACCGTATACGTCGGTGATGATCTGGAATTTTCCAAGCTCCTCGCGCGAATATTGGCGCAGGCGCTTGCCGGTGAGATACCGCACACGGTCATCGCCGAGGCTCGCGGCCTGCTGTTTCCACTTGTCCGTCCGGCGGTCTTCTATGGAAATCGCGACCGTGCGCGCCTTGGCGCCGGAGCCGGCACACTCTTGAGCCTGCCCCGCGTTCTGTTCGGATCCGTAGTAGTCGAGTATCGCTTGGCCCTGGCCCGCTCCGATATCCAGCCATCGATCCGAGCTGCCGAGGCTGCCGAGCGCGGCGCAGAAGCCGGAGGGAAGAACTTCCGCGTAGGCCGATAGCCCTCGGTTCGTGACGTAGCTGCCGGGAACGGCGACACCTCGTCTGCGGTAGATTTTTTCCTGCC
Organism: uncultured Verrucomicrobiales bacterium; assembly: GCA_964556355.1. Classification (GTDB taxonomy): domain Bacteria; phylum Verrucomicrobiota; class Verrucomicrobiia; order Verrucomicrobiales; family DEV007; genus CAZKYJ01. Next base: position 2,198 of record CAZKYJ010000934.1, read on the forward strand.
TGGAGAATTGCTCGTCGATCCGCGGTTGAACGGGTTCCTGTTGGGTTGAGCCAGCTCCCGGCCCGAGCGCCTGCAGGACTATAAGAAAGGCCAGGCACGTTGCCGCGGTTTTCCACCGTTTTGCTGTCGATTCAACTGAAGACATGACGATTACTTTCTCCTCGCGTCTATGCTCGAACCCAACCAACCAGGCGATCAAATCACCCCAACTAGGCCCAACCGA
>CAZKYJ010000935.1:0-2417 GCA_964556355.1 uncultured Verrucomicrobiales bacterium
CGGTCGCAGCGACGACATCGTCATGGGGAACGAGGTGAACAGCCACTGGGTCTGGCACAACCAGGGAGCGGCCGCGCCCGGCACCGTCATCCGTGACTACCACGTGGCCGTCCGTCTGGCGGATCTCGCGACGCGCCAACGCCAGGTGGGCTTTCCGGTCTATCTCTCGCTCGAGCACCATTGGGCAGCGCGCTACCTCCAGGGAGAGGGGCTCAAGACGATGCGTGGCGACGAGTTGCTCACCACTTTTGCCCACCTCGCCACCCGCCAGGGCGATTTCCCGTGGGCGGTCGCCTTTCACCCCTACCCCGAAAACCTCTTCGAGCCTGACTTTTGGGCCGATGCGGAGGCGCTCCTCCGGGAGGATAGCCCGAAGATCAGCTTCAGAAACCTCGAGGTGCTCACGCACTTTTTGCAATCACCGCCGCTGCGCTACCGCGGGGCGATCCGCGGCGTGGCACTGACCGAGCAGGGGTTCAACCACTTCCCCCGTTGGGAGGACGGGGAGGCCGTCCAGGCGGCGGCCTATGCCCTCGCTTTCAGGCGGGTGATGGCCAACCCGCACATCGACGTCTTCCACTACCACCGGCACGTTGATGCGCCGGGGGAGGGGGGGCTGAACCTCGGGCTCCGCGCCTTCGATCCCGCGGCCATCGGGCAAATCGGAGCCCCGCGGGCGATCTGGGAAGTCTTCCGTGCGGCAGGCACTCCCGAGGAGGATGCCGCCACCAGCTTCGCGCCCGAAATCGTCGGCATCGGCAGCTGGCAGGAGGTGGCGCCGCAGGCGGTGGTCTCGGGCGCCGGGGGAACGCCCGTACGGGGCGATGCCGAAGTCGTGGCGGATCTCTTCGAACGGCGGGGCGAAGCGGAGGTGACGGGCGCCCCCGTGACTTTCGATCCCGCCGAGGCGGTGCGTGCGGCCGGGTGGTTGGCACCCGCCCTCTACCAGCACCCCTCCGGGCAACCGACCCGCGCGACCTGGCGGGTGACCCTTCCCCCCGTCGGCGAGGCGAGCATATTGACGCTCGATTTTGCCACTTGGTTGAAGAACGATGAGGGCTGCGCCGCCTTCCGCGTCGCCGTCGGCGAGGAGATTCTGTTCTCGCGTGAGGTCGCCGGAGACACCCGCGTGACCCCGCAATCGGTCGATTTGACCCGGTTTGCGGGGCGGGCGATCGCCCTCTCGATGGAGATCGACCCGCTCGGAGCCAATGCGGCCGACTGGACCTACTGGGTCGATCCTGTGGTCCGGGTCACCCGTCGGCGGTAGCGCCGCTTGCCAGTTGCGCAAAGCACAAAATCGGGCGATGATGCGGACCCGCCAAATTGGAGGGCGCGCGCATCACAAGGCCGCACCGCCTTTTCTATGGGCGGGGTTTCCAAGAGTTGATCGTCCGCCAGCCGGTTGCGGTAGGCGGCGACCCTCGGGGTTCGGTGGTGCTGGTGCCGGTGTCCGCGCGGTGGCGTGTACGCGGCCGCAGTGCTCGCCGGATCGCTCATTGTCCAACCATCTCCCTTTTCAGCCATGCTCACCATCACCAAGCTCAGCAAATCATTCGGCGGTCGGGTGCTGTTCAAAGACGTCGATCTCTCTATCCAATGGGGCGAGCGCGTCGCCCTCGTCGGCCCCAACGGCGCCGGAAAATCGACCCTTTTTTCCATGATCCTCGGCGAGGATGAACCCGACGAGGGCATCGTCGACCGCGACGAGTACGCCATCGTGGGCTTCCTCCCCCAGGAGAGCGAGCCGGTGGGCGACGAGACCGTCTTGGAGATCGCCACCACCACCACCCAGGAGATCGCCGAGGTCCGCGCCATCATGCGCAAGCACGAGGCCGCCGGTAGCGAGGGGTCGGACGAGTACGGCAAGGCGCAAGAACAGTTCGAACTGCTCGGGGGATACCAGCTCGAGCCCAAAGCCAAGCGCATCCTCAGCGGGCTCGCCTTTCGGGAGAGCGACTTCGACCGCCCGGCCAAGGAGATGAGCGGCGGTTGGGTCATGCGTGCCCACCTCGCCAAGCTTCTCGTCCTCGAGCCCGACCTCCTCATGCTCGACGAGCCGACCAACCACCTCGACCTCATGTCGCTGCTCTGGTTCCAAGGCCACCTCAAGAACTACGGCGGCGCCATCCTCATGATCTCCCACGACCGCGACTTCATGGATGAGATCATCGAAACCGTCTACGAGATCGATCCCCACGAGGAGAAGATCGTCACCTTCAAGGGCAACTACTCGGACTACGTCACCGAGAAGGAGACCCGCTACGAGCGCCAGATGTCGGCTTGGAAGAACGAGCAAAAAGAGATTTCCAAAGTGCAGGATTTCATCAAGAAGTTCCGCTCGGTCTCATCGAAAGCGTCCCAGGTGCAGAGCCGGATCAAGCAGTTGGAAAAGATGGAGCGGCTCCCGCGGCCGC
>CAZKYJ010000936.1:0-2416 GCA_964556355.1 uncultured Verrucomicrobiales bacterium
GGTACGTACGTCCGCGGGACTTCTCGGGCTGTGGGTCCGACGGTGACGGCGGGGTGACGTCCGGCGCTTCGGGTTCGTCCCCTTCCTCGGAGAGCTCACCCTCCTCGGGTGCGTCCGTCTCGGTCGGCGGGGTGGACGGGGTTGGCGTGGCGGACGGGGTCGGCGTGGCGGGCGGGGACGACGTCGACTGCTCAGGCCGGGTGCTCACGTCGGAGGTCTCGGCGTCCTGCCCAGCGAGCACGACCCCGATCAGGACCAGCACGCCGACGCCGCTGAGCACCTTGTGTCGCCAGAACCAGTTGGACCCGTTCTTCGCCACCAGCGTCCCTCCCACTCCTCACAGGAGAGGTGGCACGGGATGGACCCGTCGACAACTCCCCCGAGACATCCGCGATCTGCGAGGTGACGCTACGAACGCTGCACGGCTGCCCGCAGGAAAACTGTCGAAATCGCGCGACTCCGGAGAGGACGTGGCCCGGCTCGGCGTGCTGCTGCCTAGGTGTTTTCCCAGTTCAGGGGATTCTTCTTGCTGGGCTGCACCCGGGGTGGCTCGCCGGGCATCTTCGGGGTGCTTCAGCGTATGCGTAGTGCGTAGCCGGTTCTATGCGTTCAGGCGGTATGTCCGCTGTGCCCTGCGTTGTCGGGCGAGATCACGGGCGGCGACGGGGCGCAGCGGGGAGGGCCTCAGGGAGGCTCACCGGTTCGTTCTTCACTTGTCCTCCACGAGTTCGGTGAGGGCGCGCTTGACGCCGTTGACGACGGTAGTTTCGTCAATGCGGCCGGCGGGCAACCCTGCGATGACGGCGGCGGCGATCTCCTGCGAGTCGAGGGCCTGGGCGACTGCCTTGCGGGCGTTGTTCGACGCCCACAGCAGGTGGAGGGCGGAGGGGCGGCGGTTGTCGCCCGAGCCGATCTCGTTTGCCCACACGGCCTTGGCGATGGCTTCGATGTCTTCGGGTCTCACTTCGTCCTCCTGGGGAGTGGTGGTGTTGAAGTCGGCGACCTTGAGCCACCGATAGATCGCATCGCCCGGGCAGGAAGTGGACTTGTGGTCACGGTGACCATTCACCCGCGGGCCAGCGTTGCCGTGCTTGCGGAGGTAGTGGACGGCGTCGACCATGCCGTGTTTCCCGGCGGCGGTGAACCCGTCGCCTTCGCCGCCGAGGTAGCAGACTGCGTACCAGTCAGCATTGGTTTGGGTGTCGCCGTTGGCTGCGGAGCGGACGCCTGCGCCGCGGCCTTCGTACACGTAGCCGTGAGGGCAGACGAGGAGGTTGTAGGCGATGTCGCCCCAGCCACGCCCGTACTCGTGGAATCGTTCGATGCCGCGGACTTTGGCGGCGCAGTCGGAGTGGTCGAACGGCCCCATGTGGGGGCCTTCCCAGTGGAGAGTGACGCCGAGGGTTGTGCCGATGGGGTGGGAGTCGCGGGTTGCGTCTTTCGACTGGTTGGCGCCCCATTCGGCGGAGCTGACGAACTGCATGGATACCTCCCAGGGCGTCAGGACTCCTGGTCGCCGGGGCGGGTTGGGTCGTCGTCCTTCGCGATGGCCTCCATCGCGGAATAGAGGCGAATGTTCTCGTTCCTGCTGCGACGGCGGGGGACGCAATACTGACGGTGATTTGTCATGGCTTTGCCCCATCTCCCGACCCCAATGGTCGATGTCTGATTGATAGCACAAGATCACCCTTGCTACCCCGGGTTCTGATGCGCCGCACTTGGCCCTGATGAGCCGCAGACCGCTCTCCTGCTGCTCCGGCGGAGAGAGGGTGGCCTGTCCCGGGTTTCTCCTGACGGCACGAGCTGCGACCTGACAGCATCCTGCGAGGTGCCTGGGGCACCTGCCTTGAAGTCTGTGGGTGTGGGGTCGGCGGGGCAGCCGTCACCAGCTGGCATGGGGATGGAATCGCGGCCACCACCGACGATGGGTGGCCGGGCGCAGGGGCCGACCCTTCGTAGAAGCCCGTTCCCTGGGCTTCCCCGCTGCGCGGCCGGTCTCAGAGGGCTACTGCACGTCCAGGGCCGCACTCCCGGGGCAGCGGAGGGCCTGCACGCCTCGTCGGCCCGGTTTGCGTTTCTGCAGGTCAGCCCCAGTTCTCGGGGTTCCTTCGGGAGGGTTGGACCCTGGGCGGTTCGCCCGGCATCTTCGGGTAGTCGGGCGGGTAGGGCATCTCGCCGTCGCCCGCGGCCACGTCGCGGGCGTACATCTCCAGCAGCGGCTCCAGCGAGCAGTGCCGGTCGTCGATCGCCGCGTGCACGTCCCCGAGGGCGGCGAAACGCCCGGGCACCGTGTGCAGCGTGAAGTCGGAGGGCTCGACCTCGGGCAGCTCGTCCCAGGTCACCGTGGTGGACACGGGCGCACCCGGAAGCGGGCGCAGGCTGTAGGCGCTCGCGATGTTGCGGTCGCGGTCGTTCT
>CAZKYJ010000937.1:0-2414 GCA_964556355.1 uncultured Verrucomicrobiales bacterium
CGCTTGTCGGTGCGCACGATACTGACGTAGTCCCACATCAGGTGCCGGATCTCATCCCAGTTGTGGTAGATGACAATGAGCTCATCGACATCTTGGACATCGCCACTTTTCCACGGCTCCACCGAGATGCCCTCGCTCCCGAGCCCGTCGCCGACCGGGAGGTGGACCCGCATGTGGAGCGCCGCACGATGGGCGACGACGGCAGCCTCGAGCAGCGAGTTGCTCGCCAGGCGGTTCGCCCCGTGGAGGCCGGTGCACCCGACCTCGCCGACGGCGTAGAGGCCACGCAAGGAAGTCTCCCCATCGACCGTCGTGCGCACGCCCCCGCACTGGTAGTGCGCCGCTGGCACCACGGGGATCGGTTCCTTGCAGGCGTCGATCCCCACCGCGAGGCAGGTCTGGTAGATATTGGGAAAGCGTTTCGCGATAAAGCCCTCCGGAAGGTGGGTGACATCGAGATAGACGCACTTGGAGCCGGTCCGCTTGATCTCGGTGTCGATGGCGCGCGCCACGATATCCCGCGGGGCGAGCGACTCCCGCGGATCGTAGTTCTGCATGAACGGCTTGCCGTCCTTGCCAATGAGGATCCCTCCCTCGCCGCGCACCGCCTCGGAAATCAGGAACGACTTCCGCTTCGGGTGGAAGAGACAGGTCGGATGGAACTGGATAAACTCCATGTTCGCGATGGTCACTCCGGCCCGCCAGGCCATGGCCACCCCGTCCCCGGTGGCGACCGGCGGATTGGTGGTGTGCTGGTAGACACGGCCGCACCCCCCGGTGGCCAGGACGACACGGTCTGCCCGGATGGTGAGGACGGTCCCCGCCTCTTCGTCGAGCACGTGGAGCCCGACCACCCGGTCGCCCGTGCCGATCCCGAGCTTGCCCGTCGTGATGAGGTCGATGGCAAAATGGTTCTCCCAGACCTCGATGTTAGGCTCCCCCTCGACGGCGGCGATGAGCTTGCGCGAGATCTCGCGGCCCGTCGTGTCTTCGAAGTGCAAGATCCTCCTCCGGGTGTGGCCGCCCTCCCGCGTGAGGTCGGGAACGTGCTCGCCGTTCTCCTCGTGCCCATCGAACTCGACCCCGATCTCCTGGAGCTCGGCGATCCTCTCGGGTCCCTCGCTGACGATCGTGCGCACCGCCATCTCGTCGCAGAGCCCCGCCCCGGCGTCCAGCGTGTCCGCCACATGGATATCGAACGAATCGTCATCGCCACTGACGCAGGCGATCCCACCCTGCGCCCAGGCGGTGTTCGAGTCGCCGCGCGCCCGCTTGGTCAAGACGAGAACGCTCCCGGTCTTGGCCGCCTCCAGGGCGAAGCTCAGCCCCGCGATCCCGCTGCCGACGACGACGTAATCGACGGTCTTCATACGGGCGCGATCTCGATGTTGTCGATCAGTCGCGCCGTCCCGAAAAAGACGGCCGCCGCCATGAGCGCCGGACGGTCCAGCTGCGCGAGGGGTTGGAGGTCGTCCGCCCCGACCACCTCGACGTAGTCGATGCGGCCGAGAGGCGCTTCGATGGCTAACATTTCACGAAACCTCGCGACAAGTGCCGTCGCGTCAAGTAGTCCTGCATCCCTACAATCGAGCAGCGCCCGGCGGATCGACGCGGCCTCGACCTGCTCCTGGGCACTGAGGTAGCGGTTGCGCGAACTCATGGCCAGACCGCTGGGCAGGCGGACCGTCTCCCCGCCGACGATCCGCACCGGCAGGTCGAGATCCCGCACCACCCGCCGAATGATCGCGAGCTGTTGGTAGTCTTTTTTCCCGAAAACGGCGACCCCGGGGCGCACGATGTTGAAAAGCTTGATCACGACGAGGCAAACCCCCGCAAAATGTCCCGGCCGGCTCGCCCCGCAGAGCCCCCGCGACAGCAGCGTTTCGTCCACCGCCACCGACCGGTCCCGCGCATACATCTCATCGGCACCGGGGGCGAAGACGATATCCCCGCCGTTCTCCGCGACGAGCGCCGCGTCGCGGTCCAGATCGCGCGGGTAGCTCTCGAAATCTTCCGAGGGTCCGAACTGTGTCGGGTTCACGAAAATGCTCACCACGACCGTCCCGTCCTGCCCGGCCTCGTCCCGCGCCAGCCTGACAAGCGCGGCGTGACCCGAGTGCAGCGCGCCCATCGTCGGCACGAGCACCACCGGCCCCCGCGCACCCGTCGCCGCCGCCCGCATCTTCGCCTTTTCCCGGATGATTCTCATCCCCTCTTGATACGCCGCATTCCCCTTTTGCAAATGGCCGCGCGCTGTGATTTCTATGCTCGCCCGCCCCCTGCCACAGACTCCCACTCCGCCCATCCCCTTGCCTTCTCCACCCACCGCCCCGGACTCCGCAGAGATCACCTCGGCGACGCGCCACCACCTGCCCGATCTCACCGATCACGAGATTGACGCCACCCCCATCACC
>CAZKYJ010000938.1:0-2413 GCA_964556355.1 uncultured Verrucomicrobiales bacterium
GCCGGGGAGGGCGCTGGAGCGCCAGTTGGTGGGGATGTTGTGGTCGGGAGAAGTCCCCGGGGCGATGAGGACGAGGGCGTAGCCCCCGCCGTCCGGAGCGGTCGGCCAGGGGGTCTTGTCGTTGTAGGTGAACCGCCGGGCGTCGGTGCCGGTGGCGTCGACGAGGCCGAGTTCCTCACCGCTGTTGTCGAGATTGGTGGTGGCGAACTCGCCGGGGGCGATGGCGATGCCGGCGGTGTCGTAGGCGGCGGCGAAGGCAGCTTGGTTTTTAACGACGACGATGCGGGCGCCGGCCGCGAGGGTGGTGCCGAGCGGGAAGCGGTAGTCGATGCCATCGAAGTGGAGGTCCGAGAGGTCGATGGTCGCGTCCGAGATATTCATGAGTTCGACCCACTCGGTGTCCTCGGACGGCCCGGCGGGGTGATACATCATCTCGGAGACGACGATACCGGCGGCGTCGGCGATGGGGGCGAGAATGAACGGCGCCTCGGTGATGGGCGACCACTCGCCGTTGTCGAAAGCACGCGCGCGGACGAGCGTTCCGCCGACCAGCGGGACGGTGGAACCACCGCCACCCCCGGCGGGCGCGATGCCGGAGAGTTCGAGATCGAGGCCGGTGTCGCTGCTGGTGCCACTGCTCTGGTGGAGTTCAACGGCGATAACGTTGGTGCCTTCAAGGAGTTCGCCGGGGGTCAAGAACGTGGTGCCGAGGCCGACGACGTTGCCCTCGTCCGGTGCTGCGCCTTGTGCGAAGTCTGGGTAGGCGATGTTGCCGTTGGGCATGTTGCTGCGCCCGATCTCACGCCCGTTGAGATAGACGATGGCACCGTCGTCGCGGATGAGGCTGGCGGCGACTTGCGTGAAGGTTTCAGCGTCGGTGACGGCGAACGGTTTGCGGAAGTAGATGGTGGGAAGGCGTGGGTTTGTTAGGTTCAGTGTCGTGTTCGTGGCGCGCCCGCTGATAGCCCCGTAGCCGAGGAGCGCCTGCCCCGTCGACCACGGCCCGTCGTCGAAGCCAGGGTGTTTCCAGTCGGTGACATCGTAGGCTGGGTGGCCGACGACGACCTCGCTATCGCTCTGGGCGACGCCGTCGTCGAGATAGCGCCATCCCGATTCCTCAAGGCTGATGAACGTTGTCTGATTGGAGCCGGCGCCGATGCTGCCGGCGGCGGGGTTGATGGTGCCGCCCACGAGCCGCGGGTCGCTTCCGTCGGTGGTGAAGTAGATGGTGCCGGAGCTGGCGACGAGCTGCAAGCTCTCGCCCTCCGGGATGATACCTCCGTGCTGGGGGACGCCGCCGACGAGAAACTCGGGCGCGGAAGTGTTAGGAAGGAGCGACCCGTAGCCCGCGAGGACGGTGCTACTGCGGTCGGGGAAGTAGTCGTCGTAGAGGCGCTGCTGCTCGGTGAGCCATTGGTCGTCGCGGGTGTAGAGGGTGCCGCGGTGGTCGCCCCAACGGGCGGACTCAGCGATGATGGCGCGGTCGAGGGAGTCGGCGAATTTCGCCCAGCGCGCTTGGGTGGCGCCGGGGGTCATGGCACCGCCGTTTTTGAAGTGTCGCTGCAGGCGGTCGGCGAAGCGGATGCGGTATTCCGGATTGCTCTCGAGGGTGCCGCGCACGCCCATGGGATCGAGCGGCGAGTTGCTGGCACCGGGGCTTTCCAAAGTGCGTTCGCCGTCCCAGGAGTAGAGTTGCCAGGGCGCCATCAGTTCGGGCTGGCCGGAGGGGAACGGGCCGCCGCCGGCGGCACGCCAGTTGCCGTTACTTTTGAGGTCGGCGTTGCCGCCGTAGCGGTTGACGATCTGGTAGTCGATGTACTGGTCGATGGCGATGGCCCCTTGAATGTTCGTCCAGTCGCCCCCCGCGACAACGCCGGGGATCGCATCCCAGGCGGTGGTGTTGCCATCGACGGTCGAGCTCCCATTGCGGGCGTCGAGCAGGCTGTCGTCGCCGCCATTGTAGGCGGCGTAGTGGGAGGCTTCGGGGCGCTCGCAGAGGTTGTGGACGCCCCAGTAGAGCCCGTTGACGAAGACGTGCACCATGAAACCGTGTCCGGAGGCGGGGTTGCCCATGTCGAGCATGGACTCGCGCATCCACTGGTCGCGGATCATCGAGCCGCGGGCCCGCTGGCCAGCGTCGCGGTGGATCCACGAGTTGTTGTAGCCGGCGCGCAGGGTGATGGAGTTGAACTCCTCGACCGCGGAGCCGGGGAAGAGCGGCTGGCGCAGGCGGCCGGCGCCGTACTGGGCGCGGAAGCGGAAGTTCATCGAGTGCTTCGGGCTCGCGTCCGGGTTGCGGCTGGCGCCGCCCTGGACTTTGATGCCGCAGTTGACCTGCCAGTCGTCGCGGGTGTCGCCGGTGCTGGGGATGTATTCGGCGGAGCACTCGTGCTCGAGGCTGCCGTTGGTGGAG
>CAZKYJ010000939.1:0-2413 GCA_964556355.1 uncultured Verrucomicrobiales bacterium
TTGCTCAGCCGAACCCGTTCGCCTTCGCTGCTCAGGCCTCCCGTCCACGGACCCAGCGCGCTCACGCCGAACTCTGCCTGTAGCGCCGCCGGATTTTCCGCTACCACGAGGTAACCCATGGGGGCGATGGTCGTGCCCGCGGGGAAGGTGTATTGAACCCCGTCGGTGAACGCCCAGCCTCCCAATTGCATGGCGTTAGTCGGGCTCGGGTTGAACAGTTCGATGAACTCCAACGGCACCGTGTTATCCGGTGGGTTCGGGTGCATCTCGTTGATAACGATCTGGTGGGTGGCGGGCACCACCGTGAGCGAGAGCGCCCGCTCGAAAGAGCGCCCGGTATCGTCGGTGCTGCGCACGCGGATGCTGATCGAGCGCCCCGCGTCGTTGGCGAAATCGTGGTCCGCCACGATCACGTTACTGAACAGCCTAAAGAGGCTATTGTCCGTTGAGCCTACCCCGGACACCAATGCATAAGTATGGGTGTTCTGCGGATTGATATCGACGCTCGTCAGGGTCGCCACGAATCCTCCCAAAGCGGTCGTCGTCGGGATCGTGTTGGTGTTGATCGCGATATCCGAGGGCGGTGCGGGTGCTGGGTAGACGGTGATGGCGACGGTAGCGGTGTTCGAGGTGTGGGGGCCGTCGGTGGCGCGGAATTGTAGGCTATCCGTTCCGGTGAATCCCGCCCCCGGCGTGTAGGTGCGCGTCGCGCCCGTGCCCGAGAGGGTACCGTGCATCGGCGGCGTCACGATCTGGTAGGTGAGCGCCTGCATGTTCGGGTCGGTCGCCTGCAGGGTGATCGCGACCGGGACTCCCTGGTCGGTGGCAACCGTGCTATTCTCTGCCACGGGGGTGCCGGGATCGACCGTCACGGTCGTCTGCCGTGTCCGGTTCCCGCTCGGGTTGGTCGCCGTGAGGGTGTAGGTGGTCGTGGAGGTCGGGCTGACCGCGATGCTATCGATCGCGCCTTTTCCGGCGAGGTTCCCCACTGGCGGGTCGATCGCCAGGCTCAGTGGGCCACCCGGGTTGGTGATTTGCCAGGATAGGGTGGTGCTTTCGCCATCGAAGATCGATGCCGGGCTGGCGATGAACTGGTTGATGATCGGGCCACTCGCGTTGACGGCATCGGGGCCGGCCGCGATATTGTCCGTGACGTCTTGCTGGGTGAGTACCGAGCTGTAGATGCGGAACTCGTTGTAGCTACCGTTGAGGTTGGCATCGGCCGTCCAGTTCGAACGCCCGAGCCAGACGTTCCGGTCGTCGACCTGTGAGAGCTGGGCGGCGGCGTTGACCGTTCCGACCAAACTTCCCTGGCGGTAGTAGCGGATCTGGGGGGATCCATTATTCCCGTCGGCGTCGAAGGTGACGGCGATGTGGATTTCTTGGCCGATGTTCGTCGGGACATTTGGGGCGTTGACGTAGGCGGTTCCTCCGATGTTGAGCTCGACTTGATGCTGGTTCACGTTGCCCCCGGTCTGGGCGGCGAGCATGAGGTAGTTCGTCCCGTTGCCCGACCCGCCGGGACCGTTGAATTCTTGGCCGCTACTCGTGCCGAAATCGAAAAACCGGGACCAGCTTTGGGAGCCGTTGAGCGAAACCCAGCCCTCGAAGGTGGCATCCGTCAGGCTGGAAATGATCCCATTGGGAAGATCGACATAGGCGGCCGACGCCGAACTTCCCCCGGGAAGATTCAATTTCCCGCCGCCCCGCGTGGCGCCGTTCCCGCGAACAACTCCGTCCGCCCCACCCACCGAATCGGCCACGGCCGTCCCGGAGGTCTCGCTGAAGCTCCAACGGTGCTCCAGGATCTGCTCGGCGGACAGCGTTGGTAATAATAGGACACAGATCCCGAGAGCGATCTCTCGGGAGAGGCTGGCGGCCGTGTTCCGGACGCGGAATTGGGGGGGATTGGGGCTCATTGGGGAAACTTTTCGGGGGAGGGGGCGAAAGTGAGAGCCCGGAGCGTAGGCGAATGTTCCCTGAGTTGTCAGCGGGATCGGCTACGGAATCGGGTAAATCTCTGGAGGATCGGGACACTCCACGGGATCTCTCGGATCCATCAATCCTACCCTAAATTCCAACGCCGTATTGGTTCACCACGACAGCTTTTGGTAAGAAACGGACGTAGAGCTCGATCGGGCGCCCCGGAGGTGCACCGCTCAGGGCGGATCGGGCGCTCGTGATCCCGTTGGCTGAAATGTCCCCGAATCGTCCCGTCTCTCGGAGTCGCGGGGCGCCCGCGCGCCACCGGTCAAGCCATCCCGTGCCTGCCACCATCGCGCACTGGGATACGTCACCGAGCTCGCCTAGGCCGACGACGGCCTGCGCTGAGGGCGTTTCATGGTTGCTGATTCCGACTCCATGTCCCCGACCCGTTTGGTATTTTAGCGTTCCCTTCTCCTTCATCGCCGCC
>CAZKYJ010000940.1:0-2411 GCA_964556355.1 uncultured Verrucomicrobiales bacterium
GGAAAGCGCCCCTCGGACAGGTCGCGCAGTGAGATGTCGAAGCCGACCTGGTCGATGATCGTGCCGTTGGATCCGAGGAGGGCGATGCGGTCGCCCGACGATGCCAGGCCGAATGGCAGGACGTCCCTGCCGAATGCGGTGAACCCTCCGGGGCCAATGAAGCTGAGCGGGGGAAACGGGGATCGAGCGGGGAAATTGATGGCGTCGTCGGTCAGGACAGTGCCGCCGAGGGCGACCGAACCAGAACCCGGGTTGTAGAGTTCGATGAAGTCTTCTTCATAGCGGAAGTCCGGGTTGGCCAGCCACTCGTTGATCCGGACGGCAGACACGGCGTCGAGGGGGGCTGCCATATTGGCGGCCCCGGGGCTTGGCGGGATGAGCGTCCACGTGACGGATCCGATGCCAGTTCGTCCGATCGAAAGATCCGCCGCCTGAACTCCGAACGTGATGGTGTCCAAAAGCGCCTGGCCGCTGGCGACGGAGCTGAATAGCGAAAGCTGGTCGCCGTCGGCATCGAGCCCGAAGCCGAGGTAGGTGGCGGATCCTCCGCCGGCGGGCGCGGAGCCGCCGGCGAGGACGAGATAGGCGCCGGGCGCCAGTACCGTGCCGGCCGGAAAGACGAATCGGGCCGGAGTCGCCGGATCGTCGCTCAGGCTCGCGCCGGAGAGATCGAAGCTGGCGCCCCCACGGTTGTGCAGCTCGATGACGTCGGGGAACGCACCGTCGATTTCCACCGCCGCGCGGTTGTCCGCAAGCAGCTCGCTGATGACGACGGACGATACCGGCGCCGCGACGAGAGTGCCGGTGCTGGTCGGGGCGACCGGGACGAAGGGGCCGACTTCGGGAACGGTCTGCTCGAGGACGTAGGTCCGGCGTGCGGCGTTGAACGCCTTGATGCCGTCGATGCGGCTGGCATTGACCCAGCCGGTCAGGGTGTGGTCGATGATCGGATCGAAATTGGCGGGATCGAATACCGTGGAGGCGAGGTCCCGCAGCGCGGTGAAGTAGCGGGCACGGATCGAGGCGGTTTGGAAAAACGGAATGAGGGGATCGATGTCGTCTCCACGCTCGATCATGTCGAAGAGGGTGTGCTGGGGATCGGTGATGCGGCTGCCGTCGCCGTAGCTCAGGATGGTGTCGAAGTCGTGGGGCACGAGTTCGATGCCGGAGCTCATCTCGGGATAGTAGAAGCTGTAGTCGTCGTCCGCGCCGTTGCTGACGTTGGTTTCTCCGTTGGCGACGAGCGTCTCGGCGGCGAACCAGCGCATCCACTGGTCGGTGTCGGCGACGGCTTCGATGTCGGCGAGGTAGTTCGGGTCGGCCGCCGGGGCATTGATCGCCGCGAAGAAACCGTCGAGGTCGGACCAGTCATCGGCGGACTTGTTGTTTTCTTTGCTGAAGCCGTCGTCCTGGTAGGCCGTGGCGTCGCCGTCCCGGAAGGCCCACCCGTTGTCGGGGCGGACCTTCTTGTAGAGGTTGCCACCATTGTCGGTCCAATGGTTATCGACGAAATCGCTGTCGAGGTGTTCGACCATCGCCGAGCGTCCGAAATCAAACTCGGTGTCGTTGCGGGCGAAGTTGATTCCGTTGCGGCGCACCTGGACTCCCTGGGCGTCGGCGGCCCGGAGGCCGGCGGCCTGGAAGAGCTTGGAGCCGAGTACCTGCAGGTAGGTGTACTTCGGGTTCAGGTTGAAGAGCGTGATGCCCTGGAGGTCGTTGTCGTTGGGTACGCTCATCCGCATCGGGCGCGGGTTGTGGCTGCGGCTGGACGCACCCCGGGTGCGCATGCCGCTGCTGTAGCGGATTTCGTCCCCCGAGCCGAGGTCGCTGATCAGGCTGACGTTGTAAACCCGGTCGCTTCCGCTCGAACTGTTCTGAAAGGCCTGGTTTTCGGCGACGGTCATGACGAGCCGGTGGACGGCCTGTCCGGCCGGCGGGATCTCGTTGTCGACCTGGTAGAGCGCGTTGGCATTCTGCCCCTCGCTCGTCGGCGCGGGATACGTTCGGGATTGCGTGCCATCGGTCGCCGACACGTAGAACTCGACGATCGTCTTATCGACCTGCGGCGGGATCCTCGCGGACACCCACCCGCCGCCGTCGGAGGTCATCGCGGCCGCCGAAAATGGCGGGGGAACCAGCGCGGAGATCCGCCAGAACAGCGTTGCTGCCGTTGGCGCAAACCCCTCGTCGATAAGCTCGCAGCTGATGGTCACGGTTTCGCCGGAACGGGGGACTGCCGGGGAGTGCTCCAGATTTCGGATGAACGGGGCAGCGTCCGAAGAGGCGCGTGAGTTCGCCGCCCCCGGAGTGCCGCCGAAGGCATTGCTGGGCAGCCAGTTCTGCCCCTCCTCATTCGGAAGTGCCGGATTTACCAGCTCGAGCGAAGGCCCTTCACCGTCGGGCGTGCTCCG
>CAZKYJ010000941.1:0-2396 GCA_964556355.1 uncultured Verrucomicrobiales bacterium
TCCCCAGTCCGAGCGCGGCATCGACCACGAAGTCCTGCACGATGATCAGCCGCGGCACCTTCGCCCCCATATACATGAAGCGCTGCGCCATGCACTGGGAGAGCATCGGGCATGCCGTCACCACGGCGTCCGGGCGCCAGTCGCGGAACGCCCCCCGCGCCATCAGGGACCGCAAGAAGCTCAGATCGGAGCGCATCCTCCCCCGCCCATTGGGCACCGGCGGAACGTGCATCCCGATCCTCCGCACCCTCATCCCTTCGAACACTTCCTCCCGGAGTGCCACTCCGACATCCCCGTCACGAAGCCGCCAATTCGGGTAGTAAGGAAACGTTGTGGTCACCCGCACGTCGTGCCCCGCATCGCGAAAATGCCGTGCCATATCCGTGTAGAGCGCCGCCCCTGCCAGCTCGTCAGGGGCGAAAAGATTGGTGACCAAATGAACCCTCATCCTATTAGAACTATAATTATAACAATAAAATACTTTCGAAACCACTGGAAATACCTTAAATTTATTGAATTTCTACGTCGTGAATATTCTATGGATCACCCGACAGAGCCCCGGACGGCGGGACAGTGGCGAGCTGATCTACTCGGGCGGCCTGCTGGATAGCCTTGGCGGACGGCCGGGGACGACGGTCACCGTGATCGCCCATCCCGCCGGGGACCCGGTGCGCTCCGGCGCCCCGTGCGGCTGGCTCCTCCCCCCCGCCGCCACCCGCCGCCGCGCTTTCAGTCTGGCGAGCCACCTGCCCAGCGATGCCTACCGGCTGAGCGGGGCGGCCATCCGCGATGCGCTCCGTGCTCGCCTCCGCGAAGACCCGCCGATCGACGCCATCGTGATCGATCAGGCCGCCTGCGCCTGGGCGTTGGATCTCCTGGGAAGCGACCACCGTCGCGTGCCGGTGGTCTACGTCGCCCACAACGTGGAAGCCGCCATCCGCCCCTCGATCGCCCGCGGCTCGAACGCCGGCCTTCCGCTCCGTCTCATCCAACGCTTGGACGCCCGCAAGTACGGCCGTCTCGAGCGGCGACTCTGCCGTCGCGCAGCGCTCATCACGGCGATCACCAGCGCCGACGCCGACGCCTTTCGGCAGTCCTATCCCGAAACTCCCGTCCGGGTGGTCCCGCCGGGCTACGAGGCCACGCCCCACCCGCGGGAACCGATCACCGCCGCAACCCCGCGACGCGCCCTCATCGTCGGATCGTTCGAGTGGATCGCGAAGCAAGCGAACCTCCACGACTTCCTCGGTGCCTGCGCCCGTCGCCTGGCCGACGCGGGCGTCCAGGTCCAGGTGGTGGGCAAGGCGACGGCAGAATTTGTCGCGCGCACCTGTCGCGAGTTCCCCGGTGTCGATTTCCACTCCAACGTCCCGTCGATCTCCCCCTACCTGGCGGACGCGCGGATCGGGCTGGTCATCGATGCCCTCGGCGGCGGGTTCAAACTGAAGTCGCTGGACTACATCTATCACGGTGTCCCCGTCGCCGGCCTGGCCGGTGCGATCCAGGACCTGCCCGTCGACCGGGAGAGCGACCTCATCGTGGAGGACTCCTATCCCGCCTTGGCCGATTCCGTCATCGCACGGATCGACGACGTGGACTCGCTCGATGCCATGCGCCATCGCGCGCTGGAGAAGTGCCTTCCGCACTTCCTCTGGTCGCGCCGCGGCGACGACCTGTATTCCGCCCTACAAAACCTCCCCGTGAATCCTCCGCGCGACCCGCCCACCGCCCCGGCGCGGCGTCCGGTGACCCACCCTGCCCCCAACTGACCGCACGCACCCGTCGCTCCACCCTTGTCGTCCACACTCCACAACATCCCGATGCTGGCCTGGGTCCGGGTGCTCTACTGGATCTTCTGCTTCTCGTTCGCCCTCGACTTCCGGGTCGCGCTGGAGAATCCCGATGCCAGCGGCAGCGCCGCCCAGTATCTCTACTTGGCCGTCGCTCTCGGCTCCGGCGGATTGATCGCACTCCTCGGATTCCGCCAGCTTTTCCTCCTCCCGGGATTCTATCTCATCGCGTTCTGGTGGGCCTTCGTCGCCTACCTATTCGCCGTGGCTCTCTTCAGCGGGGTCGAAGTGCAGCGCTCGATCAAGATCAGCCTCCCCTGGGTGCTTCTCGGCTTTGGGATGATGGCGACCCACGTGGGTGGGAGCGTCGGCCTGAAGCCGGCCGAGATGGTCCGCCCCATCGTGCTCGCGGCCTTGCTCAGCATCGCCTGGCGTGCGTTCTACGCTTTCGGGGTGCAGGGGGTCACCTTGGCAACGGTGCGCACCGAGGTGCAGAGCCCCGCCTTGACGTGGATGTTCGCCTTTGCCGCGTGCGCCTTGCTCCTCCGCCGGAGACTGTCCATCGCCGCCATCATCGTCCTCGTCGCGGCCTCGGCCTGCGTCTTT
>CAZKYJ010000942.1:0-2395 GCA_964556355.1 uncultured Verrucomicrobiales bacterium
GCCAAGGAACACACCCGTCACCCCGCCCACGGCACCGCGGGCAGCGCCCTGCTCGAAGCGACCGAAACCGGCCCTTCGACCGGCGTCTTCCGCGCCGAGTTCGACACCGTGCCGCTCGGCCTCTCGCCCGGCGACTCCTTCTATCTCACCTATGAGGACACCGAGAACACGTTCCCTGGCCACCGCACGCGGCGCGAAACCCCCGTGCTCGTGCGCACCCCGACAGACGGCACCATCCGCATCCTCGCCACGACCATTTCGGAATCGGGCGAAGCCACCTACGCGACCGCCGAGGGGAAGATCATTCCGGTCGACTACGCGCTCCCGCTCACGGTCGAAGTCATCGATCCCGACGCCGCACGGGACACCCGGAGTGTTGTCCCCGTCGAGATCACGGTCGGCGACGGCGCGACGACCGTCGTCGAATGTCGCCTCTCCACCGCGTTCGCACCCGCCAATCTCGCCGCCGAAGACACCCGAAATCCGGCGCTGCAGGCCGGTCGTTTCCTCGGCCAGATCCGGCTGCAACTGGGGGGGGCTTCCAGCCCCCCATCCATTCCCGCCAACGATCCTGGCGCCGTCGAGTCACTCGTCCCCGTCATCAATCTCACCGGGCGGGACACGGTCATTGCCACCTACCGCGACACCGAACCGGTCACCGCTTCCGCTCAGCTGGCCACCTCCGGAACCCTCGCCATCACCGACGCGAACGGCGAACCCACAGAAACACCGCTCTTCCTGGGCGAACGTCTCTACCTCCATCTCTCCGATGCCGACCTCGACGCCGGCGACGAACGCGACCTTGTGAGCGTCACGGTCACCACCGAATCCGGAGAGGAGGAATCCGTAACCCTTTCGGAGACCCTCGCCCACAGCGGGGTGTTCACGGGCACGTTTCCGCTGGCCGCCGCCACGCCCACCGCGAACAACGCGACCCTCGAAGCCGAGTTCGGGGACACCCTCACGGTGACCTACCACGACGCTCGACCTTCCGGCGCCGGAGCGCCGGCGCAGCGGTCGACAACCCGCTCCGTGGCCGTCGGAACCGACGGCATCGCCACCGCCTTCGGCAAGGCCTTCGGCAACGAGGAACTCGCCATCCAGACCCAGTTCACCATCGCGGAGAGTTACTTCGAACTTTTCAAGAGCCACCGGGAACTCGAACGGGTCGCCGAATCGCAGGCCGACCTGGAATCCGGGCGACGCACGCTCAAAGAGCTCCAGGACGACTACCCCGACCCGAAGTATGCGCCCCGCGTGGCCTATCTCCTCGGGCAGTTCTCCCAGGAGCTCGCCGACTGGGAGAGCGCCATCGCCTCCTATACCCAGGTGGTGCGCGACTACCCCGAGCACACGCTCGCCCCCGATGCGCAGTATAAGCTCGGACAGTGTTACGAGGAAGCCGGACGCTTCGAAGAGGCACTGGATGCCTACGTCGGACTCGCCGCGACCTATCCCGAAAGCCCGCTCATCGCCAGTGTCATGATCCGTATCACCGACCGGTTCTACCAGGAGGAAGAGTACCTCGCCGCCGCCGGCGTCGGCAAAAAGTTCCTCGAGCGGTTCGAGTCCCACCAGTGGGCGCCCCGCATCGCCTTCCGCGTCGGGCAGAGCTACTTCAAGGCGGAAGCCTTCGACGAGGCGGGCGGTTCGTTCGACGATATCGCCAAACGTTTTCCCGACGACGAGTTCGCCCCCCAAAGCCTCTTTTGGGCGGGGGAAAGCTACCGGATGGCCAACAACGTGCCCGATGCCTTTCGGCGCTACAACCGCTGTCGCTGGGACTACCCCGAAACCGACGCCGCCAAGTATGCCCGCGGTCGCCTTGCCCTTCCCGAGATGCTCGCCCAGTTCGAGCGGGAAGCCCAATCCGCAGCCCAAGAGTAAATCGCCTATGTCATTCTTCGAATCCGGTGCCCTCGGCCTCCTCCTCAAGGGAGGCATCTTCATGTGGCCGATCCTCATCCTCGGTATTGTCGGGGCCGCCGTCATTATCGAACGCTACCGGAGCCTCAAGATGCTCGACACGGACGCCGAGGAACTGAAGCAGTCCATCGTCGATGACCTGACCCGGGACAAGGTCGAGGAGGCGCTCGCCCGGTGCGAGGGAGCCCGCGGCCCGGTCCCGGCGATCCTCAGCAACGGCCTCCGCAAGTTTCTCATCCTGCGCCGCTTGGGTTACGCGCCCGACCGCATCGAAGAACAGGTCGTCAAATCGATGGAGCAGTCCGGTGCCCATGTCGTCGCCGCGCTCGAACGCCACCTGCCGGTGCTCGCCACGGTATCCAGCGTCGCCCCGATGCTCGGCTTCCTCGGCACCGTCCAGGGGATGATCGTCGCCTTCGCGCAGATCGTGGAAACGATGGGCGAAGTCAACATTGTCGAGGCCGCCGCT
>CAZKYJ010000943.1:0-2391 GCA_964556355.1 uncultured Verrucomicrobiales bacterium
CGTCGGGCTGCTCGGACTTCCGGGCTTCACCCTCGCTTTCTCCGGTGGCGGTGGCGCGTTGCTCGGCTGGGGGCTGGTGCTGGCGGGGGGCCTGGCGATCTTCGCCGATGCGGTCAACGCGCGGCCTCGACTCCGGGGGCTCACGATCACGGTGCCGTCGATCTTGCGGGTCGTCCGGGGGCGGCCGTTCGATCTCGATGTCGACCTGGCGTTGCCGGCCGGCCGGGCGAGGCGCGTGCGGATCGGGCTTCCCCTGGGGCGCGAGTTCGCCGGGACCCCGCGGGTCATCGAATCGTCGATCGACCCGGCCGTCGAATCCACGACCGTACGGTGGCCGATGGTGGCGCGCCTCCGCGGAGGCTACGTTTTCGATGTGCTCCACGTGGAAGCTCCCTCGCGCTGGGGGCTTTGGGTCCGTCGGGGCAGCGAGGCGATCTCCCTGGAAATCAGGGTCTACCCCGACATGCGCGCGGAGAGGCGGGGGCTCTCGGCACTTTTCCTGAACCGGGGAACGGTCGGTGGGCACGCCCGGCGCCAGGTCGGGAAAGGGCGCGAGTTCGAACAGCTCCGCGAGTACGCCCCCGGCGACGACTACACCGATATCTTCTGGAAAGGCACGGCGCGCCGCGGCTTTCCCATGACGAAGACGTTCCAGATTGAGAGGACCCAGGAGGTCTACGTGGTCATCGACCACTCGCGGCTGAGCGCGCGCGAGATCCCGACGCCGGATGCGGACGGCACCACCACCCAGCTCGAGCGATTCCTGCGCGCGGCACTGGCCCTCGGGATGGTGGCCGAACGCCAGGGCGACCTCTTCGGCGTGGCGAGCTTCGCCGACCGGGTCGACCGCTTCATCCGTGCCCGCAACGGCAAAGCGCACTACGACGTGTGCCGCGATGCCCTCTACAACCTCGAACCCAAGATGGCCGCCCCCGATTTCGAGGAACTGGTCGTCTTCCTCCGGACACGGCTGACCCGGCGCGCGCTCATCGTCGTGCTGACCGACCTCGGCGACGCCCTCACGGCGGAGAGCTTCGTCGAGGACATCCGGCTCGTGGCGCGCCAGCATGTCGTGCTGGCGGTGGCGCTGAAGCCGGAGGCCGCCCGGCCCGTGTTCGACGGCGTCCCCGCCCGTTCGGTCGACGAGATCTACAGCCGTCTCGGGGGGCAGTTCCAGTGGGACGCGCTCAACGAGGTGGGCAAAGTGTTGGCCAAGTCCGGCGTGCAGTTCGTCATGCCCGACCACGACGACCTCACCGGCGATATCGTGGCGCGCTACCTCAGTGTGAAACAGCGGCAACTGATCTGAACGGATGATCCTCAACCTCGAACACTTCATCGGGCGCGAACGTGTCTACTGGGACGAGCTCGAGCAGGCGCTCGCGCGCGGGCGCGCCGAACCGGGGCGCAAGCCCGACCTCGGCGAGGTACGGCGCTTCCACTACCTCTTCGAGCGGGCATCGGCGGACCTGGTCAAGCTCCGGACGTTCTCCGGCCGCGAGGATCTGCGCCACTACCTCGAACAGCTGGTCGCTCGGGCCTACGTCGAGGTACACGGCGGGCGGGAGTCGGCGCTGCGGTTCTCGCCCGTGCAGTGGCTGCTGGTCGAATGGCCGAGTGCCTTCCGGCGTCACGTTGGCCTCTTCTGGTTTGTGATTTTGGTGACGATGCTAGGCGCTGGGCTGGGCTCCCTGGCGCTCTCCGAGCGCCGTGAGAACATGATGTTCCTCATGCCCCCGCAGTTCGGGCACCTCGCGGAATTACCCTCGGAGCGCGTGGCCGGAGAGGAGCGGGTCGGACGCGCCGGGGAAGACCACATGGCGGGCAACGAGGGGGCGTTTGCCGCCATGTTGATGCAGAACAATATTCGCGTGGCCTTGCGGGCGATGGCGTTCGGAATCCTCTACGGCGTGCTCACCATCGTGATGCTTTTTTACAATGGCGTCATCCTCGGCGCGGTGGCCTACGACTACGTGGTGGCGGGAGAAACCGAGTTTCTCCTCGGCTGGCTCCTCCCCCACGGGGTACCGGAACTCACCGCCATCTTCATCGGCGGTCAGGCCGGCCTCGTGCTCGGGCGGGCGATGCTCGGCTGGGGCAGCGACCTGGGGCTGCGCGGTCGACTGCGGGCGGTGCGGGGCGATCTCGTGACCTTGGCCGGTGGCTGTGTGCTCATGCTCGTATGGGCGGGGCTCGTCGAGTCCTACTTCTCCCAGCGCCACGAACCCGTCCTACCCTACAGCGTCAAGATCGGATTCGGGGCTTTCGAGCTCGTCCTCCTCATCGCGTTCCTCGGTTTCTGTGGCCGCCGTGGAGCCGCGGGGAAAGGGGGCGTTCGATGACGCCAGGGAAAGTGACGACGCTCACCGTCCGCACCCCCGAAGGCGTCCC
>CAZKYJ010000944.1:0-2381 GCA_964556355.1 uncultured Verrucomicrobiales bacterium
ATGACCCGGACGAAGCAGAAAGTCTATGTCTCCGCAACGCCCGCCGCCTTCGAGATCAAGAACTCGAAGGTCGGCAACGACGGCTACATCCCCCACAAGCGGGAAAAGATCGGGCTGGAGGAGTCCGTCCCCGCCCGGCTCCCGCGGATCTCCGGCTCGTCCCAACCCGTCGACCGTTTCGACCCCTCCAAGCCCGGCACGGACCTCATCGTCGAACAGATCATCCGACCGACCGGACTGCTCGACCCCGTCATCGAACTCAAACCGCTGAAAGGCCAGATCGACGAAACGATCGAGCTCTGCCGCCAGCGGATCGAGAGCGGCCAGCGCGTCCTCGTGACGACGCTCACCAAGCGCACCGCCGAGGATCTTACCGACTATCTCCGCAACCTCGATTTCCAAGTGAGGTACATCCACGCCGACGTCGACGCCATCGAACGGGTCGAGATTCTCCGCAGCCTCCGCGCGGGCGAGTGCGACGTCCTCGTCGGTATCAACCTCCTCCGCGAAGGTCTCGACCTCCCCGAAGTCAGTCTCGTGTGCATTCTCGATGCCGACAAGGAAGGCTATCTCCGCAGCGAGACCTCGCTCATCCAGACCGCCGGCCGCGCCGCCCGCCACGTCGATGGCAAAGTCGTCCTCTTCGCCGACAACGTCACCGGCTCGATGCAGCGATTGCTCAACATCACCGAGTATCGCCGCAGCAAGCAGATCGAGTATAACGAGAAGCACGGAATCACCCCCCAGTCTGTCATCCGAGGAATCCAGAAGTCCCTCCAGCTGCAGCTCAAAGGCAAAGAGACCGAAGCCGGCATCCTCGCCGAAGACGACCGCGGCATCGACGTCGTCCAGGTCTTGGCCGAACTCGAAGGCGAGATGGCCGAAGCCGCCGCCAACTTGGAATTCGAGCGCGCCGCCCTCCTCCGCGACCAGATCAACGAACTCAAATCCCAGTCCGGCGAAGCCAAGATCGGCCCGCAGAAGCGTGGCCGCGGCAAGCGGACGAGTTACACCAAGCATCGCAAGTAAGCAGTCAGGGACTGCGCTGGCGTCCCGCCGGGGTTTTTCAATTCCACTGCCATGACCCCAAAACTCCTCCTCTCCCTCCTCATTCCCTGCAATCTCTCCGCCGTAGAACCCGTCCCTGACTGGGATTCGCCAGCCGGAGTCATCCGCTGGATTCTCGCAGAGCCAGAGAAGCGAGTTCGTTGGAGTCTGACCGACGCGTATTTCGCCCAGCTCCAGTCGACCGATTTCCCACTCGCGCTTTCGACGCTGTGGGACAACGACGGTCTCCAAACCCGAGACGACACCGGGATGATCCTTGCCCACTGGGCCTCGCGAGATCCCGAATCCGCGTGGACGTTCGTTGCTGAGCTTTTTGGCATCGCCGCCAGCGGGCACCTGGTCCTTACGTGGCGAGAGATCCAGCACGGACCGGTTGAGTCAGAGCGGTTCCTCGGCTCAACGAACTGGCCCAGACCCTACCACCTTGTTGGGTACCTTCGCGGACTTGCTGGCTCCAACAGCATCACCGACGAGGGCGCATCCGTCTTACGATCCCGATTCGTCAGGCGGTATCGTGAGCGGTTCGGCGCAGAGCCGAATCTGCCGACGAACCGGCTGACGCGGGAAACTCCTCCATCCTTCAGCGATATCCGGTCGATCATCGAGTGTGACCCGATCGATATTCCTCGACTGCTGGAATCGGCCGCCACCAGCTACGCTGCGCAGATTCTGGGAATCCGACGATGGGTTGAGTTCGCACCGGAAGATGCCCTACAGTTTCTCCGGACGACCTCGGACGGCACCGACTCCAGGCCCCCCGCGGCTTTTTGGAATGCCTGGGCGGCCCGCGATCCGGACGCTGTCATCCGGGAGCTGGAGGTTCTCTTTCCCGAATCCTACGAGTGCGCGGCGGCGGCGGGAGCATTGCTCGGGTATGCCAACGCCAACAGCCGTCGGCACGCGCTGGATGCCATCGGGTTCCCTCAAGAATCCGATGGGGATCTCATCGGGATTCACGACGAGGCGTTCGCCCGCTGGGCGACCACCTCGCCACGCGTGGCGATGGAGACTGCCAAGGAACTGGACCAGACATCGGATGCCTTTCGCTGGGTCTACGGAGAAGCTGCTGCCGGTGCAATCGAAGATCCCGTATCTGCCGCACCCATGGCGGACGCCCGGGCAATCCTCCTTCGTCACGACCCCCCTGTTCATGATGATCCCGCCTTCATTCTCATGGAAGACTGGGGCGAGATCGACGTCGGAGAGGCCGCCCGCTATGCCGTGACCTGGCATTCTGCTGCGCAACGATGGCACGAGGAGCACCCCGATCACGAGGACTGGATCTATTGGGACAAGGAACACCTCATCAGGGT
>CAZKYJ010000945.1:0-2381 GCA_964556355.1 uncultured Verrucomicrobiales bacterium
AAAGAACGATAATACCAGGCGTGCCACGAACGCCCCTACCGCCGTCATGTCCCTCCTCTCCCGCCTCGCGAGCACCCTCCTCATAATTGTTGTCGTCGCCGCCACCGCCCACTCCCAGACGTTCCCTCCCGCAGCCGAGTTTCCCAACCTCCAACTCAGCCATGTCACGGGCTCCGGCGTCGTCGAACCCGGCACCATTATCTCCATGGCGCGCCAGCCGGATGGCAAGACGGTGGTCGGGGGAGTTTTCACCCACGCCGGGGCGCTCGAGCGAAACTACCTCGTCCGCTTCAACCGCGACGGCTCGCTCGACACCGAC
Organism: uncultured Verrucomicrobiales bacterium; assembly: GCA_964556355.1. Lineage (GTDB taxonomy): Bacteria > Verrucomicrobiota > Verrucomicrobiia > Verrucomicrobiales > DEV007 > CAZKYJ01. The sequence goes on from CAZKYJ010000945.1 coordinate 320, forward strand.
TGGGCACCGGATCCCGACGGCCCGGTTTTCGCCATCCACGTGCACGGCGGATTCATCTACGTCGGCGGACTTTTCGACAATGTCGGTGGCTTCACCCGGAGCAAGGTGGCGCGGTTCCCCATCACCGGCACCGATGCCCCGGATCCCGGCTGGAACCCCGGCGTCCATCCCTCGACCGGCCCGGGCGACCTGGTTAGCGTCAGCGCCATCATCGCCTCCAACACCGATGTCTATATCGGGGGGGAGTTCTCCGGCGTCGGCGGCGTTACCACCAACGACCTCGCCAAACTGAGCATCGCCACCGGCGCGCCCGACCCCGGTTGGGTGCCGACCCCACTCCACCCGGACGGGGCGACTGTACTCTCCCTCGCCATCGATACTTCCGGCCTCTACGTTGGTGGGACATTCACCCTCATCGGCGGCCTCGCCCGGACGAACGTGGCCAAGGTCACCCTGGATACCGGGCAGACTCTCAACTGGAACGCCAGTACGGACGATGGGGATATCGGCGCTTTGGCCGTCGCTGGCGGCCAGCTCTACGTCGCGGGCACCTACAGCCAGATCCGCGGATTCCATATCGCCAACCTCGCCCGTGTCAGCACCTTCGATGGCTCGGTCGATCTGTCGTTCCTGCCCACCATCGACGCCGGCCTCACCGAGGTCGCACCCACCGCCGACGCCGTTTATATCGGAGGCGGCTTCAATTTTGTGAACGGGGTCTCCCGTCGCCGCGTCGCCAAGCTCTTTCCCAATGGCAATCTGGACACCGGCTGGAACCCCGGCGCCTCCAGCCAAGACCCGCGCCCCTTCGTCGATGGGGCGGTCACCGACATGATCGTCGATGGTAGCGACGTCCTCGCCGCCGGCCTCTTCGACACCATCGCCGGGCAGGCGCGCGCCGGCCTCGCCCTCCTCACCGTGCCGGAGGCACCGGTGCTCACGCGCATGGGGGGGAATCGGTTCCTCATCACCCGCAACCCCGCCGACGGCCCGGAGGTCACCCACTTCCGCGTCTTTTCCATCACCGGCGGCTCGCTCCGCCGCGCCGACGGGTCGCCGGTCGTGCCCGAAACCTATCTCTCCGTCGCCGAGGGGGCCGCCGGACTCACCTTGACCCAAGGAGGCACCGTCAGCGTCTCGTCCGCCGTCCGCCCTCAGCCGCTCTCCGACGGCTTCGCCTCCTCGTCCCTCACCATCTCCGCCGCTCCCGTCCCGGCGGCGTTCCGTTTTGCCAGCGGCTCTGACACCGTGAGCGAGGGCTCCGGAAACATCATCATCAGGGTGGAAAAAATCGCCGGCGGCGCGGGATCGGTACAGTACACAGTCCGCTCGGAAACAGCCACCGCCGGCACCGACTTGACCGGCGCCACCACCGGCACCCTCAACTTCGACAGTGGAGAAACGACCGGGTTCATCCCCCTCTCGATCACCAACGACAGCACCGTCGAGGGTGACGAATCCTTCGCCGTCGATCTCATCCCCGCCGGCGGGGCCACCGTCGCCTCGCCCGCCACGACCATCGTCACGATCATCGATGACGACCGCGTCGGCACCGGCACTTCCTCGCTCACCGTCACCCCGGCGGGCACCGCCCCGCCCTCGGTCGGCGCCCTCCGGGTCACCCTCTCGGGCGACTCTGGCCAAGGGCTCTGGCGAACGGTCGGCGACCTGACCTACCACGCTTCCGGCACCACGATTTCCGGCCTCGCCACCGGGAACTACACCGTTGAATTTCTCCCCGTCGACAACTTCACCGCGCCCGCCCCAATCGTCGTTCCCGTCAACGGCACGACCGCGACGGTCACCAACGCCAGCGCCTCCTACACCCCAGGCGATACGTTCACCCCCGGCACCGGCACGCTCTCGGTCACCGTCGCCCCGCTCGACGTGGCCGGACAATCCCAACCCGCCGCGCGCGGCCAGTGGCGCCGGGTCGGTCAAACCGTCTGGCGGGATAGCGACGAGGCCGAGTCCCTCACCGCCGGTCGCTACCAGGTCGAGTTCAAGTCGGTAGCGGGGCGCATCACGCCGCAGCCCGTGGTCATGGCCGTGCAGGCATCCC
>CAZKYJ010000946.1:0-2379 GCA_964556355.1 uncultured Verrucomicrobiales bacterium
AGAGGACATTCTCCGACATGGTGGAGCCGACGCCGAGGTCGTGGTTCACCATGACGATGGCCATGCGCGCGTTGAGTTCGCGGAGGGTGGCGAAAAAACTCTCCTCCACGGCCTGGTCGACGTTGGCGGTCGGTTCGTCGAGCAGGAGCATGGCGGGCTCGCAGGCCAGGGCGCGGGCGATGAGCACCCGCTGGCGCTGGCCGCCGGAGAGGCTGGTGAACTGACGGTCGGCAAAGCCTTCCAGCCCCACCTCGGCGAGCGCCGCCCGCGCGGCCGCCCTGTTGGACTTCCCGAAAAGACCGAACCGGCAGCGGTCGAGCCTCCCCATGAGCACGACTTCGATCGCCGTGATGGGAAAGCGCGTGTCATACTGGAGCTGCTGCGGCATGTAGCCGATACGCAACCGCGCTTTCTCCGGTGCTTCCCCGAACACCCGGATCGTGCCGGAGGTCGGCTTCAAAAGTCCGAGAAGGAGCTTGAGCAGCGTCGTTTTTCCCCCGCCGTTCGGGCCGATGATGCAGAGCGACTCGCGCTCTCCGATGGTGAACGAGACGTCGTCGAGCACCGGGGCGTTCACGTCGTAAGCGAAGGAAACAGCGGAGAATTCGGCGATCACGAAGCTACTTATTTGCGCCGAATCCCGCGACCAGCGCCGATGAGATCGCGCGCAGGTTTCCGAGGACGTCGGGGGCGAGAGGATCGAGTTGGGCGACTTCACCGCCGATGCCTCTGGCGATCTGCTCGGCGGCGGTGTGGTCGAAGCCGGGCTGCACGAACAGCGTCTGGACGCCGTCGGCTTTCGCCTCGCCGATGAGCTTCACGATTTTCGCGGCGGTGGGCTTCTTCCCGCCGACTTCGATGGACTCCTGCCGGAGCCCGTAGGCCTGCGCGAAGTAGCCGAAGGCCGGATGGAAGACGAAAAATGAGCGCCCGGCGAAGGGGGCCAGTTGCTTGGCGATCGCCTCTTCGGTGGTGGCGATTTCTCCGACCAGCTTGTCGAGATTCTCCTTCATCGCGTCACGTTCCTCCCCGGTGGTGGCGTGGGGGAGCAGGGCGTCGTAGACGGTCTCGGCCTGGCGCAGGAGAAGCTGGGGAGAGAGCCAGATATGGGGGTCGGTCTCCTCGTGGTGGGCGTGTTCGTCGTGATCGTGGTCGTGGTCGTGGTCGTGGTCGAGCGTGAGGAGTTCGAGGCGAGCCGAGAGATCGACGATCTGCAGCCCTTCGTTCGTCTCGGAGAGGCGCTGGAGCTGGGCTTTCTCGAATGGCATGCCGGTGGCGAAATAGATCTGCGCCTTCCCGATGGCCAGCGCCTGCTTGGGCGTGAGGCTGAAGTGGTGTGGGTCTTGACCCGGGCCGACAAGGGCGGTCACCGTCACGGAAGACCCGCCGATCCGCTCGACGAGGAACTTCTGAGGAGCCACGCTGACGATCGTGCGGATCGGCTCGGACTGGGCGCTCGCCGCCAGCGGGGCGAGCAGCGCGAGAAAGATGGGGAGGACGGCGCATTTCATAGCGATGCCATCATCCGCTAACGCAATCAATTTGCAAGTGTGGAAACAGGGGCGCCAGGTGAGGCTTGACGATGGGATTGCCCGGCGCTCATAGTGAGCCCCCTTTCGCGCCCGGCGCGTAGCGGATTACTCCAAAGAACTTCCAATGAAAATGTCCCTGATCAAACGTACCCTCATCGCTGGAGCGCTCGGCGCATCGGCTCTCACCCCCGCCCTGGCGCAGGATACGGCCCCGCCCGCCGCCGGCGACTTCGCCAGCGAAGACGCCAAACGCGCCTACGCCGTGGGCGTATTCTTCGGCCAGCGCGCGAAGTCCAGCCAGCCGGAGGGTGCCAATGTTGATGCGGAGGCGATGATCGCGGGCCTCAAAGACATCATGAGCGGCGAGAAGTCGCTCGACTACGCCTTCGGCGTCACCGTCGGCCAGGACCTGAAGCGCAACGAGATCCCGGTGGGGATCGAAGGCGTGCTCGAGGGCGTACGGGCGGCGCTCAGCGAGGGCGAGCCGAAGCTGACAGAGGCCGAAGTACAGGCCGAGATGCAGGCGCTCAGCCAGATGCTCCAGCAGAAGCAGGCCGAAAAGCGCCAGAAAGAACAGGAGGAGTGGGCGGCCAAACAGGCGGAGATCGCGCCGGTCAACAAAGCCGAAGGCGAGAAATTCATGGCGGAGAACGCCAAGGCCGAGGGCGTGGTAACCACCGAGTCCGGCCTCCAGTACAAGATCTTGGAGCCCGGTGAGGGCGATGACAGCCCGGAGACCAGCGACCGCGTGACCGTCAACTACAAGGGGTCACTCCTCGACGGCACTGTCTTTGACCAGAGCCCGGAAGGCCAACCCCGGCAATTTGCGGTCGGCGGCGTCATCAAA
>CAZKYJ010000947.1:0-2379 GCA_964556355.1 uncultured Verrucomicrobiales bacterium
TCGACGCGAATGGAAACCCGATCCTGGTGGGTTCTGACGGCGACCCGATCTTCTGCGTGCACGGGGGTGGCGGCGGCGTGCTCTTCTACCACCAGGTCGCCGAGGCACTTTCCGGCGACCGCCCGATCTTCGGGATCGAGTCACCGCTCCTCATGGCCGACGGGGTCCCCCGGGAGGAATCGATCGAGGATACCGCGCAGCGCTACATCGAGCAGCTCCGCACCGTCCGCCCGTCCGGCCCCTACCTCCTGGCGGGCTACTCATTTGGCGGGATCGCCGCCTTTGAGATGGCGCAACAGCTCCGCGCCGCCGGGGAAGAGGTCAGGGAACTCATCCTCTTCGACACGGCCAACCCGACCATCGAACCCGAGGCGCTCACAGTCTCCGAGCGCGTCGCCGCCAACTGGTCCGCCCAGGGCACTACCTCGCTCGCCGGCAAGCTCCGCCGGCTCGGTGGCCGCGTCGGCAGCGGCCTCATGGGGCGCATCAAGATCGAAGCCGAAGAGGCCGCCGCCGGAGCCCTTGCCCGCGCGGGCATCGCCGCCCACAACGGGCTGCGCTCGGTACAGGTGCGCGAGGTCTACGCCCGGGCCATGGACGCCTACGCGCCCCGTGCCTACAGCGGATCGATGGTCGTTTTCGTCGCCGAAGGGAGCAGCGACAAGTTTCGCTACCCCGAAGGCCTCGGTTGGGACGGGCTCATCCAGGGCGGGCTCGAGATCATCGGCACCCCCGGCGAACACCTCACCATCTTCGAGGGAGCGAACGCCAAAGCCTTGGCCAAACGCCTCCAAGACCATCTGTCGCGGCTGCCATGCTAGCGGATCTCCAGACCGGCGAACCCATCGCCCTGGCCTCCCCTTTCACGCAGGTCGAAATCTTCGAGCTCGATCTCACCGCGCCCGCGAATCTCTCTGACGATTGGAGGGTCCTCGCCCCCTCCGAGCAGGCTCGCTCGGGACGCTTCCGCCGCCCCCCCGATCGCGCCGCCTACATCCGTTGCCGCTCCGCCCTCCGCCGGCTCCTCGGCGCCCGTTTGGGAACGTCCCCGGCGGCGGTGGCCATCCTCGTCGACGACCATTCAAAACCCCATCTCGCGCCCCCCGCCGCCCTTCATTTCAATGTCTCACACACCCTCCACGCGGCGCTCTTCGCCATCTCCACGAATGCTCCGGTCGGGGTTGATCTCGAGCGGATCGATCCCGGATTCCCGAGTTTGGACACTGCGCGGAGCTACTTTCACCCCACCGAGGTCGCCCGCTTGGACACGGCGCCAGCCAACCAGCGATCCCGCGAATTCTTCGCTATGTGGTCGGCCAAAGAAGCCCTGGCCAAAGCCCACGGCACCGGGCTGCTCCACCCGCTCTCGGGACTCGTGATCGCTGACGAAGTCGCCACGCTCGACGGAATCCGCTACCAGATTCGCCCCGTCGCCCCTCACGCCCACGACCATTCCGCGGCCGTGGCCACTCGTGGCTGAACGCTGCTCGACCCGATCGGATCAACCTCGATGGCAACTGGGTGCCGTTGGCACCGCGGCGGATAGGCCAGGCGAGGCGACCGGTGGCAACTCATCGGACACGCCGGGAAGGCGCGGATGCCCCGGCACGAACGCCCGGGTCTTCCGGAAGCCCCTGTGTTGGTGAACCGGCGGGCCCAGGCAAACCTACGCGGGAACCTGCTGGGTCAGGCAGTGGAAGCCACCCTGGCCCCAGATGAGGTCGCGGGCAGGGATTTGCGCGATGCGCCGCTCGGGAAAGGCTCCGGCCAATACGGCGGCGACGGGATCGTCGAGCGCGTCGCCGAACGCCGGACAGAGGATGACGCGGTTCCCGATGTAGAAATTCGCATAGGTGGCCGGGAGCACCATGCCATCGGTGACAACCTTGGCCGGGATGGGTAGCGGGTCGACGCGGAACCCTTTGGCCTGCCCGATCTCCGAAAGCCGGACAAAGTTCTCCTCCAGCGATGGATAGTCGACCACCTGCTCGGGAGACGGCCGGGAAGCGAGGACGCGGTCCGAGGCCACGAAGCGGGCGAAGCAATCGACATGGCCGTCGGTGTCATCGCCGGGCACCTCGGCATCGACCCAGATGATTTCGGCACCGCCGAGCATGGCAGAGAGTCCCGCCTCCAATGACGCGCGGTCGCGGCCGGGGTTGCCGACGGTCCAGAGCTGCCCGATCCGCGGCCCGCTGATGAGCAGCAGTTGGGGCAGCTCCGGCGCCCGAGCGAGCGTGCGGGCGTGATCGGCGATCGGCCGCAACGGGCTCCACGCCTCCATCCAGCGCGGCGTGCCGCCGTCGGTATCGCGCTCGTCAGCTACCGTCTGCGCCGATACGGCGGAAGCCGCGACAGCCAGGAGTAGGAGCGCGCCCG
>CAZKYJ010000948.1:0-2377 GCA_964556355.1 uncultured Verrucomicrobiales bacterium
AAAGTATTTTCTTCGTCTGCCCCTGCTAAGCCGCGCGGCACCTGGGCGGTGAACGCGCTTGCGGGAGCGGGATTCACGGATTACGCAATGGGATGAAACCTCTAGTTGCCCTCGCGCTGCCACCTGCCGCCCTCCTCTGCCTCTTCACCACCACTGCTTCTGGCGACGGTGGATTCTACGGCGATCCGCCCGACGCCACGCACCCCTGGGCGGTTCATGATCTCAATCGCCCGCAGCCTGCGGTGGTGACACCGGGCACCTTCAGCAGCCAGGAACAGCCGGGCACCCCGCCCTCGGACGCCACCATCCTTTTCGGCGGAGATGCCGCTGACCTCGAGAAGTGGGTCTCGGACAAGGATCCGAGCCAACCGACGGCCTGGGAGGTCGTCGATGGCGCCCTCCAGTGCAAACCGGGCTCCGGTTATATCCGCACGAAGGAGCAGTTCGGTGATTGCCAGCTCCACGTCGAGTGGTCGGCTCCCAGCAAGGTCGAGGGCAATAGCCAGGGTCGCGGCAACAGCGGGATTTTCCTCATGGGGCAGACCGAGGTGCAGGTGCTCGACAATTACAACAACCCCTCGTATGCCGACGGGATGGCCGGTTCGGTTTACGGCGTCAACCCGCCGATGGTCAACCCGCTCCGCGCGCCCGGCGAGTGGCAAGTCTACGACATCATCTTCCGCCGCCCGGTCTTTGACGGCGACCAGGAGATCGACCCCGGCTACCTAACCGTCTTCATCAACGGCGTTCTCGTTCAAGATCACACCCCGCTGGAAGGCGGGGGAGGCCACCGGGGACGGTCGAAGCCACGCCCGTTCCCCGAGGCCGGCCCGCTGAAACTCCAAGATCATGGGAATCCCGTGCGCTATCGGAACATCTGGTACCGCCCGCTTCCCAAACGCCCGATCGAAGGTGGCGAGGGCAGCCGGTTGTCCGAGGAAGCCACCGCCGCCAAGCGCGCCGAGATCGCCGCTTCCATCCGTGAGGACGCCGACGGCCTCGAGGGGAAAGCGAAGATGCTCCGGCTGATGGAGTCGCTCTACTACCAGGTCGATCCCGCGGCCGAAGCGCAAGCCGGCAAGATGGCCAACGACTACGCCGCCACCGTCGCGGCGCTGTCCGGCGATGAGCTCGCCGGAAAAGAGGGCGAGATCAAACAGATTTCGGCCGCCCTAAACTACCTGGCCAAAGCTGCCGTGCTCCCGGAGGACAACGCCGCGCGCACCCAGCTCAACGCCCTGATCAAAGAGCAGGGTTGGGACAAAAAGTAGACGGTCAAACGTCGCAGATCTGCGCCCCGTGGCGGAGCGCGGCGACGGGATCATCCCAGGTGGGAATGAACTCTTGAGCCACGTAACCGGTGTAGCCGGTCGCGACGATCTCCCGCATCACCGCCGGGTAGTTGATCTCTTGGGTATCGTCCAGTTCCGCCCTCCCGGGGTTCCCCGCCGTGTGGTAGTGCCCGATCAGCTCGTGATTGTTCCGGATCCGACGGATGACGTCGCCGTTCATCACCGAGACATGATAGACATCGAAGAGTAGCTTGAAGTTGGCCGATCCCACCCGCCGGACGAGGTCGAAGCAGAAATCGACGTCGTCTCCAAAGTAGCCGGGATGCCCTTTCATCGGGTGGGTGTCGTCGCGCGAGTTCAGGTGCTCCAGCACGAGGGTGATCCCTTTTTCCTCCGCCAGCGGCATGATCGACTTCCAGGCATCCACGCAGCGCTGCGCGGATGCGGCCTCGTCCATCCCGTCGTAGCGCATGCCGGTAAACGTGATCACCTTCTCGCACCCGACTTCCGCCGCCACGCCGATCGCTTCCTCTAGCTTGGCCACCGAACTTGCGACGAACTCCGGGTTGCACGGGCCGTCTTTGAACCCGTGGCTCCCGACCAGCGAGATCTCCAGACCGAGTGCCTTGACCGCCGGATAGGACTCCCGCGGGATTCCTTCCATGGCCACGAGGCCGATTTCTTTGCAGTGCACCGCCAGTTCCTCCGCCTTCATCGGATTGAAACACCACCCCATGACCGACTGGCGGATCCGCCCGTTGGTCACCACGAACGTGGCATCCGCTTCCGCCCTGGGGAGCTGCGCTCGCCCCACTGCGCGCCCCGCCAGAAGAGCCGCCGCGCCAACACAAGAAGATTTCAGAAATGAACGTCGGGATTTGATTGTCATACATCCACCATCCTCCGACCGAAGGTTTTCACAAGTGGTCGCCTCGCCACCGCGCACGCCGCTGCTGATCGCCACTTGCAATCGGGTCCAGGCCCCATACATTTTCGGCTCGCAGAATGGTTAGCGCCATCCTGCGCCCACGCGGTTGGATACGGGGGTATAGCTCAGTTGGTAGAGCGTCTCGTTCGCAATGAGA
>CAZKYJ010000949.1:0-1557 GCA_964556355.1 uncultured Verrucomicrobiales bacterium
ATGTACCATCCACATGCCCAAAAGTGGACACGACGTGGCCGCTGAACTTAAGGCGTATGATCCCGAGTTGACGCTCATCCTAATGACCGGATTTCTCTCATCGGAAAACATGTTTCTAGGAGGAAGATCTGCGGATTTTGTCGTCGACAAGGCTCTGGGAGCGGAAGCGCTGATAGAGCTCGTTGGGGGCGGTCCTCCGCATGGGGCGCATGTGCTCCAGTCAGCCGCCCCTTTGTCGCCTCTGACTGATGCGGAGGCTCGTGCGCGGAATGCGAAAAGCGCTTACGCACAGAAGGGCTCGATAGCCGCTGCTGCGAGACATCTTCAAATCGATCGCAGAACGGCGCAGCGATTGATTCATCCCAAGGAAGACGTCGCCGATGAGTAGTGAGCAGCGGTATAACGGCCGAGCAAAGTGATCGGAGTTCGGCCAAGGTGATCGCGCGGTCGTAATGCTGCAGCGTCGCTGATTCTGGAGAAGTCAGAGTAGATGAGGACGTCGTCCCCAGCGTTCAGAATTCACGGCGTGTAAGCCCGTCCAAGGCCCAATCTACAAAATCTGGCAGCTAGGCCACGCCTCACCTGGTCTGCGTCTGAACAACGCGGCGACCGCTATGGTCCCGCCTTGACAGAAATGAGCCGTACCGAGTTCGTCGGAGCCCGTGATCTCCCTACATCCATCCAGGCGTCCGAACCAGTGAGTCGGCCAGGGTGTCGGAGAGCGGATTTCTTGGCGCAAGTTTTTGTACACAAATTGCCCCACGCGGCCGCTGCGACAGATTCTGTCCATTGTCAGCGGTGGGTAGTCGATTGGAAACTAGCTACTCCGCATTACAGCTTTCCGCTGTGTAGTCATTGGGGCGGCACGGCGAACACGACCAACAAACCGAGGAGGTAGCTTGAAACATCTCACCGTATTGGCCCTTCTCCTTACAGCAGCGACGGTGCTCGCGGCCTGTGGGGAGTTTGACGCTGAGGCACCGTCCACGAGTGCAGCGGCTGGTTACGAGCCATCAGTGGCAGGCGAATCGCCCGCCACGCTCTGCTCACAAACCGGCACAAACGCGAATCGAGTCGCTGAGTACTATGTGTTCGAGGAGATCAATCGGGATCTTGCAAGAGACGAGAACCTTAAGCAATTTGTGGGGTTTTCCGCCGTGGTTGATTGCGAACAAGCCCGAGTGTTTCATCAGCGAAAACTGCAATACGACGAGTCCTTTACCAGCGTGATTTCCCGACCACCATCGATTGAAAGCTCAACGGCGCCGCTGGAGGAAGACGCAGTTGCCAATGGGCTCGCGTATGGGTTTAGTTCAAACGATAAGGCGGGGGCTGTTTTTGTGCGAATCCAGCAGGGTCCGGGTTTCAGTGACTTTACGTACTGTTCGGGCACGATAATTGCTCCGGACGTAGTAATGGTCGCCGCACATTGCATTTACGCAAGCGGAAGAAGACCGATTGCAGTGTGGGCTGAGGATGGGGCTGGTGCTAGGCCAATTGTGTATGGGACCGCCGGTTCCACGGTGACGAATTCCTACGGATACCGCCATCCGAGTT
>CAZKYJ010000949.1:1567-2365 GCA_964556355.1 uncultured Verrucomicrobiales bacterium
TTTGTTCTTGATTCGAACCTGAGTTATCCAGCTAGCTCATCGAGCTATCGCACCAGACTTATGGTGAACTCTACTTGGGAAGATGCACCATTGGTCCAGCACGGATACGGTCGGAGCGACCACCAAGGTAACGGTCTTGGCAATCAAGAGACTGGAAGCAATACTGTTGATTGGGTTAGCTCCAAATATTTCACCGTAGATGCGAGTACCGGCACTCGTGCTTGCACCGGAGACTCGGGTGGTCCAGCTTTGCGAGTTGTAAGCGGTGAACCTGATCTTCAATTCGGAATAGCGTCCGAAACGCACAATGGTAGCAATTTTTGCCCATATCCTGATGGGTTTAATCGCTATACCCAAGTGGGGCCTAAAATTTCTTGGATTGAGAGCATCATTGGTTCCTGCAACCGATACAATTCGAGCTCGAACCCGAGCATCCTGTACGCGAGGTGTTGGTGAACTCGCACCGTTGGTCGTTTCGACTCCAGCATTGAGTAGAACGGGTGGGAGCCGTGTACTCGGCTCCCATCATCCGGTTCTCGCCTCTCAGAACGGGTAGTTGTGACAACAAGTTTTTTGGCGATTACCGCAGTTGGTCCGAGCCTCGCCCACATCGAGGCGGCGCGCGATGCGTTCTCGCGACTCGTGCCGTTCGAGGCGAGCAAAGTCATGACTCGACGGCACGATCTGACGAATGGCCATTCCCAGCTCGTCATGGCTTGGTCAAACGACGACAAGCTCGTGGACGGGAGTTCCATCGTCACGAACGGAGACCAGAGCGTCGTCGTCAGTGGGTATGGC
>CAZKYJ010000950.1:0-2363 GCA_964556355.1 uncultured Verrucomicrobiales bacterium
TCTCATAGCTCCCCTGGAGCCAACCCGGGGAGTTGACCTGAACGTTCGCGGCACCGAAAGTTAGCCGGAAGACCTGCTGGAGGACGAGCGAGACACCCCAGGTCGCCAATAGCGACTCGAGGGGGCGCTTGTAAAGAAACCGGATGACACCGCGTTCGAGGAGGATGCCCAGGAGGGCTGCGGTGAGAAAGGACACCGGAAGCGCCACGAGAAAATAGGTCTCGTAGCCGATCCCATTGCTGCCGAAGATCTTGACGAAGGCGACCTGGGTCATGAACGTCGCATAGCCACCGATGGCGATCATCTCCCCGTGAGCCATGTTGATCACCCCCATGAGCCCGAAGGTGATGGCGAGTCCGAGCGCGACGACCACGAGCACCGAGCCGAGGCTCAGCCCCCGGAAGAGGGTCCCGAAGAAATCGACCACTTTGAGGTAGTCGTCGATCTCTCGAAGGGCCTTGGTGGCCGCGCCCAACACCGCCGGATCCCTCTCCGCCTCCGGCTTCCCCTCCTGGTCGGCAACGATCCGCTTGAGATTGTCCATGGCGGCGACCGACCGCAGTTCGGCGACCTTCTCGATCGATTCCACCACGACCGCTGGGTCATCGAGCACAAGGCTGGAGATGGCGATCGCTTCGTCGAAAGCCTCCTGGGCGGACCGGTTCTCCTCCCCCGACCGCTTCTCCTGAAGGATGGCGAGATACTCCGGCCTCTGGAGCAGCCCGAGCTTCAGCGCCGCGTCCCCGCGGACGCCAGGATCTTTAGCACTGAGGGCGAGCAGGTCGCTCGTCCGCTTCATCGCCCGGCGGAGTTTCGACGACGTATCGACCGATTTCAGCGGCTCGAGATCGATGGGCGGCTTCACCTTGTCGCCCGTTACGAGATCGAACTGCGTTCCGTCCACCACGTAGACCGCCCCCGCGTCCGCCGGGGCCGCCGGATCGACGAAGAGCTCGCCCTGCTTCCAAGCCGTGAGGACATCATCGATGCGGAGGTCGCCAGTCTCGGTGAGCGACTCGATCAGGGCGATCTGCTTGTCCAGATCCGCCTCGAAAACCGCTTGCAGAAGGACTGGCCCAGAATCGCCGGATTCGGACGCAGCACGGGACTGCACCAGCGCCACCGCAAACGCCAGGGAAAATGAGATGATTCGCGTTAAGCTCATACGTGTTGGCCTTTCGGTAAATGCCGCTACCGCGATTTCCGTGCCGTTTGTCGCAGAAATTATCCCGGATTAAAAAAAGTCGGGGTGTGCCGACCAACAACAAAAGTCCGGCACACCCCGCCTGGATGCAGCTAAGATCCGGTATTCTTAGCGCTACTTGAACGTCCCTTTCAGGAAGGGCTCGCCGAAGACGTTGTCGAAGGAATCGACGACCTTGAACTGTCCATCGGGGAGGGTTTCCCCGATGTAGACATTCTTGGTGAGGTGGTGGTTCTCTTGGGTGGTCACCGTCCCGCCGGGGCCGTCGAACGAAATACCGCTTTCCAACGCGGCCATCACCTCTTCAGGGTCGAAGCTGCCGGCCTTCTCGACCGCCATCTTCCAGAGGTAGACACCGTTGTAGGAGAGAACCATCGGGCTGCAGGTGACGCGCCCCGAAGCTTCGATGCCGCTGACGTCCGCATCGACGCCGGTGACCATCGGGTCTTTGAGCCATTCCATGAAACTGTCGACAAACTTCTTATTTGCCGGCGTATCGAGTGACATGAAGTAGGTCCAGCAGCCGAGCTGGCCGACGAGATCCTTGGCCGGGAGGCTGCGGAACTCGTCCTCGGAGATGGAGAACGAGACGACCGGACAATCTTCGGCGGTGAGACCGGAAGCGGCGAACTCCTTGAAGAACGGCACGTTGGAATCGCCGTTGATCGTGTTGACGACACAGGCGTCTCCGGAGGCGGCGAACCGCTGGATCTCAGAAACGATCTGCTGGTAGTCCGTGTGACCGAAGGGCGTGTACTTGCCTGCGGAAATCACTTCGCCGGCCTCGTTCTCCCGGAGGCCGCCACCGATGTTCTCGATCGGAACCCCTTTGCTGAGGAGGTACTCGAGGAGGACGAGGTTGGTGGTCTGCGGATAGACGTAGTCGGTGCCGAGGAGGTAGAACTTCTCGATCCCTTCCTCGAGTAGGTAGTCGACCGCGGGCGTCGCCTGCTGGTTGACCGCCTCGGCGGTGTAGCAGACGTTCGGGCTCTCCTCCTCGCCTTCGTACTGGACCGGGTAGAAGAGGAGCCCGTTGTTCGTCTCGAAGACCGGGAGGACCGACTTCCTGCTGACCGAGGTCCAGCAGCCGAACACGACGGCCACTTCATCCTGTTCGAGCAGCTGCTTGGCCTTCTCGGCGAAGAGCGGCCAGTTCGAG
>CAZKYJ010000951.1:0-2359 GCA_964556355.1 uncultured Verrucomicrobiales bacterium
TGTTCTCATGGCACCGGCGGAAGGAACGGCTTCTCCGCGGGCAGGTCGCGCATGCCCCCTACCGATTTGCGCCCGTTCCGCCGGGTCCGGCGGACGCTTCGCCGGCGATCTGGGACGGGTTCGCGGTAGGCGGTGCGCCGGTGCACGCGGCGGTGGCCGCGCCGGTCGATGTCACGGCCTTCGCCGTGAAGGCCAGCTGAAGGAAACGGGCGTGGGACATTCGATGGTTCCGTCCCGTCAGGACGCTACGGTTCTGGCGACGCTTTGACCGGGCCCGGGTGGTTGATTTGGGTGGCGTTGTTGGCGGCGCCGGGAAACTCGCCGCGCATCGTCTTGCCGCCGTTGCCCCCGTTGAGGCCATGGAGCGGCTGGCGGTCGGGAGTCGGGTTGGCCGGGACGCTGTCGCCGGTCTCCTCGACCCAGCGGCCGAGGAGGGCACGCATCTCGGCGAGCTGCGGTGCGTGCGCGGGGTCGCCGGCGAGATTGGCGAGCTGGGCGGGATCGCTGCGCACATTGTAGAGCTGGACTTCGGGCAGCGGGAGCTGGGTTACGATGGCCTGGGCGGGGGTGAGGCCACCGGCCTCGGATTGTTCCCAGATCTCTTTGGCCGCGGGAAATTTGGCCGTCACCGAGGCCTCGCCGCTCACGTTGTGGCGTTCGGGATAGGCGTTCCAGATGTAGAGGAAGTCCCCGCTGCGCACGGCGCGTTCGTGGTTCTGATAGACGTGCCAGTTCCGCTCGGCGAAAACGTAGTCCCGGGTGCTGGCGGAAGGGTCGGCCAGCACGGGGGCGAGGCTGACCCCCTGGAGGGTCGCGGGAGGATCGATGCCGGCGAGGTCGAGGATGGTGGCGGCATAGTCGACCGAGCTGGCCAGTGATCCGGTGCGTCCCGCCGCGACGCCGGGACCGCTGACGATGAGTGGGGTCTGGATCCCGCTTTCGTAGAGGTAGGCCTTGCAGCGGGGGAACGGGCGCCCGTTGTCGGCGCAGTAGATGAAATAGGTATTCTCGGCGATCCCCTGAGCCTCGAGTTCCGCCATGACCGCTCCCGCGTAGTGGTCGGTCCGGCTGACGTCGTGGTAGTAGTCGGCGAGCTCCTGGCGGGTGCCTGGGCCGTCGAAGAGCATGGGAGGCACCTCGACCTCGGCCGGGTCGTAGCGGGGGGCCTTGTCGTCGAACTGCCAGTCGTGGTGGGCGTCGTGCGAGGCGAACCAGCAGAAGAACGGCCGGTCCTTCGGGCGTTCGCGGAGGTGGCGCACCCAGTTCTCGCTCCCGGCGGGCCTGCTGTCCGACGATTCTACAAAGCCGAGGTTTTCCGGTTTGCCCATGTGGTTCTTCCCGGAGAGCACCGTGTGGTAGCCGGCCTCCCGCAGCACCTGGACGAAGGTCGTTTGGTCCTTCGGGAGCGTGGTATGGAGTTCGGGCGCACCGGTGTTGTGGGGATAGCGTCCCGTGATGATCGAGCAACGGCTGGGCGAGCACGAGCTGATCGTGACATAGGCATTGTCAAAAACGAGCCCGGCGGCGGCGATACGGTCGAGGTTCGGTGTTTGGACGACCGTGTTCCCGTAGGGACCGAGATCGTCCGCGCTGATGTCGTCCGTGATGATGAAGATGAAGTTCGGGCGCTCGGCGGCGGCATGAAGTGCGCAGCTGCATGCGGTTGCGAGGACAAGGCAGTAGAGGAGTCGGGTCATGGGGATCGGGGGCAACGTAGTCCCGGTCGTCAGCGGTGTCGATGGGCACGGGGGCGTTGGGATCCAGAGGGGCCGCCGGGTAGATCTGGGCGCGTGCGTGTCCTTCGAGTGATCCGAGTCGTTACGGGTCGGCATGTACCCGACCTCCAGCCCTCGCCTCCGCTTGTCGAAAATCCTCTACGGGGCGCAGCTCTTCCTCGGGGCTACCGTGGCGCTCGGTCAAGGAATGGGTATCGGGACGGGTGGGGGAGGCGGTGGCGAGGATCGGGCGCCCGGCCAGCGCCAGAGCGGTCCCGCCTTCGGCGAGCTGATGGAATCGGTGGGCCGCTCGATGACCGAGGGGCTACGCGATCTCTGCGGCCTCTCGGACGAAGGTGGCACCGAGTGGAATGGCAATTCCAGCCCGAAGGCGACAGTTTTCACATTCGTCGAAGGGATGGACGCCCTTCAGCGCCTGGGATCGCGCGATACCGCTCGTGTCGCGCAGACCTTGCCGGAAGGCTTTGCCCCGCAGGATGATGCCGTCGTCGCACTGAAGGCGGTCTTCGATCGCCTCGGCGATCTCCGGCCTATCGACTTTCCCGGGGAAGTCGCGCTGGAGGATCTGCCGATCACCACGTTCGAAGTCTTCCCCTACGCCGTCGACCACGAGTGGGTGTGGC
>CAZKYJ010000952.1:0-2357 GCA_964556355.1 uncultured Verrucomicrobiales bacterium
TCTGCTGGCGGTACCATAGTCCCAGCGCGGGGTGTTCGGCGATCTGCCGCACGCTGCGCTGGTGGGCGGCCACGCCCTCCATGTGGTAGACCCAGGATCCGGCGAGGACGATCCCGACGAGAATGGCGGCCGGCACGAGATAGCGACGCAGTTCGGAGAGATCGAACGGCTCGGGTTTCGGGGGGGCGGACTTCTTCTTCCTGGGAGGCATTCTTTTGCGGGGAATCGGGCGGGCGCTAATCTTGGGGCAGGCGCCGATTGTGCAAGCGTGTGTCGGAGGGGTGGGGTCCCGCTAGAAGAGCGAATTGTCCCAGGGCTGGGCGATGGCGGCCAGCGCCCGGCGGTAGGGGCTGGGCATGGCGAGATCGGCCACCTCATCCAGCGGGTGCCAGGCCTCGTCCTTGCGCCGATCGGCCTCGGGGTCCTCGTAGACGAAGAGGGAGACGCGGAAGTGGGTGATGCTGTATTTCAATTTCGCGATCAGGGGAAGCCCCCGGACATCCCGGGCCTTCCTTTCGGGGAGTCTCCAGAGGCCCCGACGGCGCCGCTGCCCTTGGCGCTGACCCTCCTGGTGGAGCAAGATGGTGCCGTTCCGCACGGCGAAAATCGCGAACTCGTCGCGCCGGATCGTCTGCCGCTTCGGCTTCTTACGCGGGAGGCCCGACGGGTCGGCCGCCGTGCAATAGCCCGCCACGGGGCAGCGGTGGCAGGCGGGCGCCTGCGGGGTGCAGACGACCTGGCCGAGTTCCATCAGCGCGGAGTTGTGCACGCGGGCGCCCGACTGCTCTGGCACCAGGGCGGTCGCCCAATCCCAGAGCTGGCGCTGCCCCGCCGTCGAATCGACCTCGGTTTGGAAATCGAAGAGCCGCGCCAGCACGCGGGCGACGTTGGCATCGACGATCGGTTCCGGCAGGTCGAAAGCGAAGCTCGCGACCGCCCCCGCCGTGTAGCGACCGACTCCCGGCAGCGCGCGGATCGTCGCGGGGGCGCGGGGGAACGATCCGCCGTGCTCGGCCACCACGGCCTGCGCGGCCTGCTGCAGGTTGCGCGCCCGCGAGTAGTATCCGAGCCCCTCCCACGCGCGCAAGACCTCCGCCTCGGTCGCCCGCGAGAGCGTTGCGACGTCCGGAAAGCGCTCCATCCACCTCGCGTAAAACCCCCGGCCGAGCACCGTCGCGATCTGGGTCTGCTGGAGCATCACCTCCGAAACGAGGACGGCGTAGGGATCGTGCGTCCGCCTCCACGGATAGTCCTTGCCGACCGCCCCGAACCAGCCGGCAAGGGCGGTGCGGAATCCCTGGGGATCATCGGTTGGGAGAGCGGCGGCCACGATTCGAACGAGCGTGACCCTAGCGTCTCCCCGGGCGGGGGTCTAGTCTCCGGTCGCCGGGTCGAGACCGTCGTGGGGGCCGCGCTGCCAGCACCTGCGCCATCGGGCAATCGATCAGATCGCGTAGTCCGTCTCCACCGGACGGGGCGGCTGGTAGTTGGTGGGCGGCAGGAGCATGCCCGCGGCCACGGTGGCGTTCGTGGCCTCGTCGATGACGATGAAGGCACCCGTGAGGCGGTTGCGACGGTAGGCGTCGTAGACCAGCGGTTTCGTCGTCTTGAACGCGATCCTCGCGATGTCATTGAGGCCGACCTTGGGCGCGTCAGCACCTTCGATCTGCTCCAGCGTGTCGATGTCCACCCGGTGTTTGACGGCGCTGACCATGCAGTGGACCTCGTTGGTGTTGTGCTTGATGAGATACTTCCGGCGAGGCACGAGCGGGGCCTCGTGCATCCAGCAGATATCCGCTTCGTGCTCGCGGGTGATGAAGGGGGCCACGTCCTCCCCCACGATCATGTCCCCCCGCGAGATATCGATCTCGTCATCGAGGCGCAGCGTCACCGACATCGGCGCGAACGCCTCTTCGATCGCCCCGTCGAAGGTCACGATCTCTTTGACCGTGGTCTTCATCCCGGACGGGCGCACGGTGACCTCGTCACCGACTTTGACGATGCCCCCGGCGATCTGGCCGGCGAACCCGCGGAAGTCGTGGTAGGCATCCTTGTGCGGGCGGACGATCCACTGCACGGGGAGGCGGAACTGGTCGAGGTTGTAGTCGCTGGCGATGAAGACCGACTCCAGATGGGTCAGCAGCGACGGCCCGCCGTACCAGGGCATGTTGAGCTGGGAGGTGGTGACCACATTGTCCCCCTTCAGCGCGGAGATCGGAATGTAGGTCACATCCTTCATGCTGAGTTTCGGGAGGAACGAGAGGCAGGCCTCGCGGATCTCGTCGAACCGGGCTTCCGAATACTCCACGAGGTCCATCTTGTTGATGCAGAAGACGACGTGGGGGATCTTGAGGAGC
>CAZKYJ010000953.1:0-2354 GCA_964556355.1 uncultured Verrucomicrobiales bacterium
TGCCCTCGACGGTGAGCGCGTTGCTTCCGGAGCGCAGGGCGATACCCTCCAGCAGCCACTGGGTGGTGCTCGTCCAGCTGAAAGGGGAGCCCTCCTGGCCGACGACCCGGACGGCAAAGACATCGGCGGGTGCCGTGCCCCGGAGGTCGATGAAATCGGCGGTGGTGGAGGCGTTGGAAGTGGTGACATTGAAGGCGGCGTTGTTGGCGGCAGCGCCGACGAAATTCCGGGCGAGCGACTCGCGGGCATCGAACCACCCGGTGTAGTGAGAGATGGGCATGATGACGCCGGTACCCGCCACGGCAGCTGCCTCGGCCTGCATCCAGGCCATGGTGCGGGCGGATCCCCGGGTGTGTTCGTCGAGGAGTTTGGTGAGGTAGTAGTTGAGCTTGCGGCGGACGTGGGGGGTGTTGAAGTAGGTGGGGATCCCGGGGAGGCCGCCGAGGATGGCCTGGGTGGTGCGCTCGAAGACCCGGTCGCCATCCCAGTGGAGGAGCATCCAGCCCCTGCCCCCTTCTTTCGGCCGGTAGAAGTAGGCATTCTTCCCGCGGCTCAGGGTGATGGTATCCCAGTCGGCATCGTAGCCCCGGACGGCGGCGTTGAGGGCGAGCATGTCGGAATTGGCCAGGCGGTCGATGGTAGCGGCGTCGAAGCTGTTGCCGTCGAGGGTACGGACGAACTCGATAAAGCCGCTGTAGTCGTAGTCCGATTCGCGGGTGCGCAGGAGCCATTCCGAGTGGTAACGGACGGGGTTGTCGCTGTCCTTGTACGACCAGTCCGCGTTCCGGCTGGAGCGGGTATTGCCGTCGTCGTTCGTGAAGCGCCACTCGTCGTCGATGCGCAGCAGGGTGCCGTCGGTCCCATCGCGGAAGTTGCGGTCGAGGAAATCGTTGGACATGGGCTCCTGGTTCTCGCGCAGGCGGAATGGGAGGGTGTTGACGACCGAATGGACGAACTCGTTCTCGTTGATCGGGTGGACGAGCTGGTAGAGGAAGTAGCGGGCGATCCGGTCGTCGTAGAAGCGCGGCGTGTTGTTGCCCTGCGGGGTGCCGGAGGCGTCGATGACGCTGCGGCGGCGGTCGCGGAAGAGGCGGTCCCCGGGGAGTTTCCATTTGCCGTGGTCGAGGTTGGCATCGGTCGAGCGGGTGAAGGGGCTGCCGCTCTTGCGGATCTCCGCATTGTAGTAAACCTCGCTCTCGTTGGCGATGAAGGTGGCGTTGAAGAAATGGTTGGAGGCGCGGGGGAAGTCGTAGCCGAAAGTCGGGCTGTGACCGATGGAGGTGGTGAGGGCGGCGCGGTCGTGCTCGGAGACAATGAACCGCTCGCGGAGGAGGGTGTCCGGCATGGCGCGCCCGTCGACGATCCACATGGCGGGGCGGTCGGCCCCCAGGCGCGGCTGCGCCGTACTGGCGACCCCGGCGGCGGCTTCGACGTAGAACTCGATAATGTCACCCTCGTTGTCGAACTGTCCCGTAGTGGCGGAATAGAGCCCGCCGCCGCCGGCGGCCATGGGCGTGCGCAACCAGGGACCATCACCGGTGCTGGTGTCGAGGCGGTAGACGAGATCGACGGCGGTGAGCGGGGCGGCGGAGGCGACGCGGGCGCTGACGGTGACGTTCTCGCCGGCCGCCGGGACGGCCGGGCTGTGGATGACATCGGTCACGGTAGGAGCAGGGGTGGCGAGGAGGGCGGAGTTGGCCGCCCCCGGCGTCCCGAGGTTCTCCGGGATGGGGAGGAGGAAGGTGGTGCCGAAGCCGTGGTCGAGGGTCTGGAAAATGACGCGGGACTTGCCGTGCACCCAGCGCCCCTCGAAGCTCAGGGTGTAGCTTTCGCCCACGACAGGGGCGGTCATGTCGCACTCGCCGCGGTTGGCCTTGTTGTCGCCGTGCCCGTCGGAGATCAGATGCATGTCCGCCCCGTCGAAGTAGCTCGCCCAATGGGTGCCCTGGATGACCCAGCCGAGAGCGCTGTTATTCGAGGGCGAGTGGACGGCCGCATTCTGCACCAGGTTGGCGCCGGAGCCGTTGAGTTTGACCTCGATGTTGCGCAGGATGACGTAGGCGTCGCCGACGAGGTGGGTGTGCAACTCTTGGCCGCTGGTCAGCGGTAGCCAGGTGGAGCGCTCGAAGGTGTCGGTGTAGGTGAAGGTCTGAAAGTTGGATTTCTGCGATTCGTCGCTGTCCGCCCAGGCGGTGGGGGCGTCATTGTCCATCTCGGGATGGCGAAGTTCCATGCTGCTACCGTCGCCGTCGGCGAGGTTCGGCCAGTCGCCCTCCGTTAGGTAATCGACCTCATCGACGAGGTTGCCCGCAGCGTCTTCCAGCCGGAGGAGTTCGCCGGAGTCGCGCAGGGTG
>CAZKYJ010000954.1:0-2353 GCA_964556355.1 uncultured Verrucomicrobiales bacterium
GGTTGGCCGCGTATGGGGACAGCGTCCTCCCAACGCCACCCTCGGTGGCCGCCGCGACACCACCCGCCGGGATGATCATCCGCCGATTCACGGTGCCCTCAACGATGCTCCGAATCCATTCAAACGGCGCCGATCCATTCGCCGCAGATACCACTGATGACCCTGGCCCGCCGCCCGGCAGAAGAGCTACTGCTCGGGAAGTGCTGGAATCGATCGGCGTCACGTTTCCCGAGGGTGCCTATGCCCGCTATTTTCCAAAAAGCAATACGCTGGTCACCCGCAACTTCCCTGCCAAGATCGAGCTTTCCCAAGCTTTTCTCGAACAGATCCTCTGGGATGGCGGAATTCAAACCATCGCGCTCACCACCCATGTCGTGGAAGCCGACGCCGCCCTGCTCCGCCGCCTCGCCCGCGAGACGTTTCCCCTGACCGACCACGCCTCCGCGTGGGAGACCATCGAGACAGCCACGGAGTCCGGCGACGCACGCATCCTCCGCACCCACTGGCTTGAGACGCGAAGCGGCCAGCGCGCGAAGATTGATGCCGGCCACGACTACACTTACATCACAAAAGCTCACTCCACCCGGCTCGCCCACGACGACGCGCTCGATCCCGCCACCGCCGAGGCATCCCGGCGGCTCGCCTTCGATCATGGAGAGCGCCGGGTCGGCTACCTGTTCGAGTTCGATCCCGTCGTCGGCCCGGACGGTCACACCATCGACATCAACCTCGCGGCTACCTACAGCTACGCGGCCCCGGAACGCAGGGAGGTACGCGCAGCCGGCGGCGACGGTACTCCCCGCCTCGACGTAGGTCATGCCACATTCCACGAAGCGACCACGCAGCTTGGGACGACCCTCCGCTCGGGCACGACCCGGCTCCTCGCCCTTTGGCGACCGGAAAACATCCAACGCGAGAACGGGGACACCGTCCTCCAGGCATTATTTATGAAGGTCGACATGATCAGCAGCAAGCACCTCGACACCGATGACCGGTCAGGCGATTAGCATTGGAGTCGATGCGCAGCACACCGAATGAGGGGTTCTCGGCATCGATCCCCCGGCGCCGAATTCGGAGATACCGCACCCGCCGCGCGGCGGCCGAGATGGCTGCCCTCCGTTGAAGTGGCGCGCCGCGCGTGATCGTGGAGGGCGGGCGTGCCGCTCGCTGCGCATCGGGACGGCGGGTTCGAGCGGCCAATGACTTTCCCCGGCAGAATTCCCCGCCCGATCGTGTCTAGCCGCCCAGCGCGTCGCGGAGTTCTCCGATCGTCTTCTTCAGTTCTGCGACCTCGCCTTCAAGGGCCGAAACACGCTCGTCAATCTGGCCGCGCCAGCCGGGGGCAGAACTCTCGGTGGAGACGGCGACCGCCGCGGCGGCAGGGCTGTCTGCCGAGACCTCTCCGGCCAGAAGCGGGGCGTAGGTGACGGTGCGGTGCCCCCCACCGGCGGCCAGGCGCGTGGCCAGCGGGCGTTTTTCGTAGGCCACCAGTTCGTCGAGCGCGGCTTCGGCGGCCTCGGGGTCGGCGAAGCGGTAAAGCCGTTCTGTGCGGGTGCGCAGCTCCGCGATGCTCTGGCGACCGCGCAGTAAGAGGACGGCGAGCAAGGCGAGGTGGCGGCGCTCCAGTGCGCCAAATTCGCGCTCGAGGGTGTGTTTGAATTTCGGCACCCGAGAGCCGGCCATGCTGATGTGCGCGGCGAGCTTCTGGATGCGCAGCCCTTCGATGGCCTCCTCGACATCCTCGCCGCTGAGCGCCATGACGGGGTCGCGGCTGGTCTTCTGATTGCAGGCGGCCTGCAGCGAGTTCGACGTCATCGGATAGTACTCCGGTGTCGTCATCTCCTTCTCCAGGAGGCAGCCCAAGACGCGCGCCTCTTCCGCCGTCAGATCGACAAATCCGTTTCCTTCAACTTCGGCCTCTTCCATGCGTGAGCCGGGACACTAGTCGAGCACGAAGGGAACGGCCAGCGGATCTTGCACCAAGAACTCCGACGCGGTGGTGGCAATTGCCTCCTCCATCTCGGCCTCCCGGATGCTCTGGCGCAAAAGCGCGATCTCAGCGACTTTGACCTCGAGTTCGTAGCCGAGATCCGCCATCTGCCTCTGGAGCTCGAGGTTCTCGTCGGCGAGTTCGATGTTCCGTCCGTTGAGCCCTTCGACGGCGGTGGCGAGCTGTTCGTAGTCTTTGCCCAAGGTCGCGAGCTGGATCTCAAGATCTTTTTTGTCGCCGGTGAGGGTCGCCACCATGAGCTTCGCCTCATCGAGCTCGTGCTTGAGGTCGAAATTGACGACCACGAGGCGATCCCGGACGCCCTCGAGCGAGCATGGGCCGGGGATCCACTTGCCGCCTTTG
>CAZKYJ010000955.1:0-2352 GCA_964556355.1 uncultured Verrucomicrobiales bacterium
GCATCTTCTGGCGGCCGTCGATCATCACACCGGCTGCGTGCTCAGCCAGTGCCGTGTGGATCAGAAGACCAACGAGCACAAGGCGGCTTTGGAGTTGCTGAAGACGATCGTGCTGGAGGGCCGGATGATCGTGGGGGATGCCATGTTCTGCCAGCGTGATTTGTGCGCACAGATCGTCCAGGACGGTGGCGATTACTTCTTCCCGGTGAAGGAGAATCAGCCCACATTATTGCGGGACATCCAGCTCGAATTGGCCGCCCACGAGGCGGCCTGTTCGTTTGCCAGGCATGTTTTGTTTGTAGGAGGTGCAAGTCCTCTGGGGGCCGTGATGAGCGGAACCTCGCGGTGAAGGACAGGGTGTCCGTCGTGAGGCGGAATCTGAAGGGAGCTGGAACCACAACTCGGACTCGACGAACAGAAATCGGATACAAGGCCGTTGGCAACGGGTAACGCGGCGATGGACGCGGACGCCCGATACTCATCCGGAAATGCAGACGGTAGATCCGGCGGGGCCCGAGGGAAGCAATCGGAACTTAACCTGGGAGGTCTCCCGTGCTGTCTGGGCGATCCAGACTACCTCCGCGGCAACGCAGTGGGACGGTGCGGGAGAAGTCAGCAGAGGTCATAGTCGGCATGGGCCGGCGGCCCGCTCGATCGAGACACTGACCCGAAAGGGCAGAAACAGCCGGGGATCGCAAGGCCGCACCGCCATGACGAAGGACCGAATCCTTTGATGCAAGGAGCAGTCGGGACGTCTCGATGAATGCGGAGCGGCAGCAAGGCGGAGCGTATCGGCAGTTGCTCATGTTTGCGAGCGACGAAGCGAATGCTCCGCGCCCCGAGGTACGCGGTGACGGCGGAACCGAAACGGCGGCCGGCGAGGAGCAGCAAGCATTCACGGCGGTGGACCCAGCACGAGCCTTGACCGAGTTTCTGATGGAGGAGGTGACGAAGCCGGAAAACCTGAACCGAGCCTATCGACGCGTGAAAGCGAACAAGGGGGCGCCGGGAATCGATGGGTTGACCATCGAGGACCTGCCCGCCTGGGTCGCCGAGCACAAACAGGAATTCCTCGCGGCGCTGCTCGATGGCAGTTATGAGCCGCAACCGGTGCGGGGCGTGCAAATCGCCAAGCCGGGGGGCGGAATGCGTCAATTGGGCATTCCGACGGTGGTCGACCGCCTCGTGCAGCAGGCGATCCTGCAAGTGCTCGAACCGATTGTGGACCCGACCTTCTCGGACTCCAGCTACGGCTTCCGGCCGAACCGCAGCGCCCATCAGGCGGTGCAGCAGGCCAGCGGGTACGTGGCGGAGGGACGGACCGTCGTGGTGGACATGGACCTCGAAAAGTTTTTCGACCGAGTGAACCATGACATCCTGATGGCGCGTGTGGCCCGTCGGGTCGCCGACAAACGCCTGCTGACGATCATCCGCCGCTTCCTGGAAGCGGGGTTGATGCAAGACGGCGTGTGCGTCGAGCGGCACGAGGGGACACCGCAAGGGGGACCACTCTCACCGCTTTTGGCGAATCTGCTGCTGGATGATCTGGACCAGGAACTCGCTCGACGCGGCCATAAGTTCTGCCGTTACGCCGACGATGGCAACATCTATGTGCACTCGCAGGCGGCCGGCGAACGGGTACTGGCGTCGCTGACGGCGTTCCTGGAAGGGAAGCTGCGTCTGCGAGTCAATCGAGAGAAGAGCGCGGTGGCGAAGGTGAGCGAACGCAAGTTCCTCGGCTACCGAATTCTGCCCGACGGCCGGCTGACGATCGCTCCGCAAAGCATCCAGCGAGCCAAAGACCGCATCCGCGAGATCACTCGCCGGAATCGAGGCGTCAGCTTCGAGCGGATGATCAGCGAACTCAACTCATTCACGACCGGCTGGGTCACTTACTTCCGCCATGCGGCAAGCCAGAGTGCCTTCCGAGAAATGGACGGGTGGATTCGCCGCAAACTCCGCTGCGTGCGGCTCAAGCAACGCAAACGCGCCAAATCGATCGCGGCCTTCCTGCAAAGCTTGGGGGTCTCCTGGAACCAATCCTGGACGACCGCCGCCTGCGGGAAAGGCTGGTGGCGCATGGCCCAAACGCCTTCGGCGCAACACGGCATGAGCAACCAGTGGTTCACGGCTCAAGGCTACCACAGCCTCGAAACCAGATACTTGTCGTTACAACACTGAAGGAAACCGCCGGATACGATGAGTACGTCCGGTGGTGTGGGAGGACGGCGGGGGCAACCCCGCCTCCTACCCGATCCCCCTCCGAACGGCGTGCCCGTGAACAAAACCATCAGACGGCCAGCACCATCGAGAAGGGGCACGGCCGCATCGAACGTCGCACCATCACCACCA
>CAZKYJ010000956.1:0-2351 GCA_964556355.1 uncultured Verrucomicrobiales bacterium
GCAGTAAAACGCGCCATTCCGCCCTCCTTTTCGGGAAGCGCCATGAATAAGTTGCTGTCCGATAGTGTGCCGATCAGGGTCTCCTCTCCAGACTTGATCTTCATCGATTTACCGCTGCCGCGGATTTCCCATTCTTGCGTGCCTTCGGCACCCGATATCGCGATGCTCCAGACGCCTTCCAGATCGATCTCCTTCGCCGGCTCTTGTTCGTAGCGCTGGCCATCGATCCACACCGAATAGATCTTCGCGTCATCGGATCCGAAGAGGTTGCCGTCCGCAACGACGAGGTTGGCGATCATCCCATTGCTGATCGTCCCCAACCGGTCGGCCTCACCCACGAGTTCTGCCGGCTCGGTCGTGAGTGCGGCGAGTGCGGTTTCCTCGGAAAGCCCCCGCCGGACAGCCTTGCGGAGGTTCTTCCAAAACGTCGCCTTGGCATCCGCAAGCGTCGCGGTGGTCAGGGAAAACCTGATGCCGGCCGTTTCGAGCATCGCGGGGTTGGAGGGCGCGAGATCCCAGTGTTCCAGCTCCGCCAGCGAGACCTCCAGCGCGAGGTCGGGGTCATCGACCGGGGGAGGGGGCGGGAAGTTGAGCGGGAGAACCACGGACACCTCCGCTGTTTTGATCGCATCCGCCATGCGGTACTCGTACCCGTTGCCGAGGTAGGCGCTCTTCAGCGAAAACTCATCGGCGACTTTCAGAAACCGCGGATAGGAGAGTTCGTCGCGAGTCCGGAACAACACGGGCTGCTTCCCTCCAACGACCGGCCGCAACGCTTCAAGCGCCACGTTCGCCTTCACCCGTTCGTGTCCCCCCGGGTTCTCCCGGTAATTGGCGTCCGCGTCACGTTGCCACTGCGCATCGTAGAGCGATTGTCGCACCAGTGCGATGCTCCCCATCAACGAGTTCGGGTATCCGCCGCCGCCGTGTTCGAAGGCGGCACACTGGGCGACACCGTCAGCCATCAGGCGGGCGCCTGGACCGCTATCACCAAGCGCTACCAGACAGCTGCCCCCCCGGAAAATGCCCGCTTTCGCTACCAGCTGCGCGGAGGTGAACCCGAGCGCACGGAGGCCTTCGAGCTTCTCTTCAGAAAGGGTGTCGAGCGCCGCCGAGGCTTCGCGCTCCGGGCGGATTCTCGGATTCCAGTGCCGGGCAACTCCATCACCGGCATCCTGCAGTCCGACCTCCGACCAGGGTTCGACAAACCCTGCGTAGACCGTTTTGCCCGATAAATCCCAGACTCGGGCATCCTCTGGCTCCCGGATCGTTCCCGTTTCCCCAACCGCTTCGATCAGGCCGTCCCTCACCACCAGCGATGCCCCCTCGATCGATTCTCCCGGTGCGGGAACCACCCGAGCGCCGCGCAGCACGTGTACCCGAGGCGTGTTTTCCCGCAGCCCTTCCACCGGACGGGTTCCGACCTGGGCCTCCGCCAGGCCGGCGGAGGCTAGCACTAGTAAAATACAGAATCGAGGGGTCATGCGGACAGGCTAACCCACATCACCCGGAGAAGTAAACTGGGAGGCTCACCTCTTTCCTGCGGGAGCCAGCGGGTTCCGCAACGGGCGCCAAATCGTTTGTCTCGCGCTACCGGCTTTGAAGGTCGCGGCGGCTCTCTATTCTGGGACGAGTGCCGGAAACGCTTCGGCTACGAGCTTTGCGCCACCGCCGGTCGCGACCGCATGCGTTCCGCCCGCGCTGTGATCAAGGTGGAAAACACCGACCGCTTTATCGAGGTGGAGAAGGAGAAGCGTGTCGCTATCCGGTTGGTTCCGCCCCCCGAATTCTGCAGCGGCGCCCTCGTAGCGCACCACTTTGCTCAGACGCACCTCATCTATCTTACCGTTAAAAAACCGGTTGGGCTTTCCATCCCGATCCGGGTCCGCCCCGATGTAGAACGGGAGCCGGTTGACTTTCCGTGGTCCTTTCGCGATGCGATTCGCGACGTTCTGCCCGTCGACGTAGAGGCGGACCTCATTCAAATCATACACTCCGGCCACGTGGTGCCAGACGCCCGGCGCAAGTTTCTCCGGCGTCTGGACCGACTGGTAAGCGCCGCCCACGTGAACATCGAACTGAAGCTGGCCATTGTGGAGGTAGAGGCCGAAGTCCGAACTCTCCGTCTTGGCCATGACCGCATTCTGGTCGAGATCCTCGGCCACCTGAATCCAAGCCTCCAAGGTAAATGGGGAATCAGCAGATAGTTTCAAACTATTGGAATCGACCCGCAGAGCTGACTTCCCATCGAGCGCCAACACGTGGTTCTCGCCACTCTCAAACATTTCTTCCGGCAGGGCGCTGCTGAGTGTCACGGGTATCTCAAAACGCCGCGACGGAAGGCTTACGCG
>CAZKYJ010000957.1:0-1028 GCA_964556355.1 uncultured Verrucomicrobiales bacterium
CAATGTTCAATAATTCGACAGTAGCCTCAAAAAAGACCCAATCAACCAATTCGTCTATGTTTTGTCTAAAAAATTTTTATACAAAACTGTGTGGCGCGGGATCGACCTGCGAATGCTTGTGCTATTCCCAGGTTGGAGCGCCGGATCGGCCGATCCGTTCAATGATCCGATCGATGAGGCGATAGACGCCCCGGCGGCTTGGCGCTAGACTCGCTCTGATGTCCACGTGCACCCGAGTGGTTTTTTCCGAGTTCGCCCGCGATCCTGCCCAGGTCGCCCGGGTCGAATCCTTCCCGCTCCCGGAGCCGGGACCGGGGCAGCTTCGCCTCCGCATGCGTTACGCGAGCATCAACCCGGCCGACATCAATGTGATCCAGGGCACCTACGGCAGCCTGCCGGATCTTCCGGCCACCCCCGGGATCGAAGGCTGCGGGACGGTCGATGCCATCGGCTCCGGGGTGGCAGGCTTCGTGCGCGGACAGCCGGTTTTGCCGATCCGGTGCAAATCGTGCTGGAGCAGTCATGTCATCGTGGATGCCGATGGGGCAATCCCACTCCCCGGGGGGATCGACCTCCAGCAGGCGGCCATGCTGAAAGCAAACCCACCGACCGCGTGGATTCTGCTGAACGGAGGTGAATTCCCCGCGGAGCCTCTGGTGCCACCCGGCGGATGGGTGGTGCAGAATGCCGCCAATTCGGCGGTCGGCCAGTGCGTCATCCAGTTGGCGAAGGTGATGGGAATTCGCACCATCAACCTGGTGCGGCGCGATGAGGCCCGTGCCGAAATGGTCGCCCTCGGGGGGGATGTCGTCCTGCTGGACGAGCCGGGACTCCAGCTTCCCGCGGGCTGCGATGCGCCGCTGCTCGCCCTCAATTGCGTGGGTGGTCAAAGCGCACTCCGCACCCTGGCGCTGCTGGCTGCCGGGGGGCGCCAGCTCACCTACGGTGCCATGTCCCGGCAGCCGTTGAAGATCCCCAACGGCCTGCTCATCTTCCGCGATCTCCGCCTGCGCGGCTTCTGGCTGACC
>CAZKYJ010000957.1:1038-2339 GCA_964556355.1 uncultured Verrucomicrobiales bacterium
CCTCGCCAGCGCCTTCCTGGTCGCGGTGGCCATGATGCTGCTGATCCTGGTGACGCCTCGGCCTCGGCGGATTCTGGCTAACCGCCTGGCTCGAGTCGGCACCGCCCGCCGCCGTCCGTGACCTCTACACTCGACTCGCCACCCTGGTCGCCGACGGCGCGCTCCAAATGTCGGTCGAAGCGGTCTACCCGGTCGGGGAAATCGTCGGAGCGCTGACCCACGCCCAGCGCCCCGGGAGGCGGGGCAAGATTCTTTTGGAACTCTGAATTCCGGCGCCAGCTTCTCCCCGACGTCACCCTTGCCCCTCCTCCGCCGGACGCCCAACCTCCCATGGATCTCTTTTCTGACCTCGACGACTCGCCAGCCCAGCCGAGGAAACCGGCCGATCCCAAGATCCTGACGGTGACCTCGCTCACCCGGCGGGTGCGCGCGCTCCTCGAGAACGCCATCGGGGAAGTGTGGGTCGAGGGCGAGATCTCCAACCTCCGCAAGCAGGCGTCTGGACACCAGTATTTCACACTGAAAGACGACCGCGCCCAGTTGAGTTGCGTGCTCTTCCGAGGGGACGCGCGCGGGCTCGGCAACAGCCTTGCCGAAGGGATGGAGGTGCAGATCTTTGGCGAGATCACGGTCTATGAAGCGCGCGGGAACTACCAGATGATCGTGCGCGAGGTGCAGGGTGGCGGGCAGGGCGCGCTCCAAGCAAAGTTTGAAGCTCTCAAGCGAAGCCTCGATGCCGAGGGCCTCTTCTCCCAGGAGCACAAGCTGCCGCTCCCCGAATTCCCCACGACGCTCGGGGTGATCACCTCGCCCACCGGCGCCGTCATTCGCGATATCCTGCAGATCTTGCGGCGCCGCGCCCCGTGGGTTCGCGTCCTCGTCTACCCCGTCCGGGTACAGGGAAGCGGCGCGGAGAACGAGATCGCCCGAGCGATCACAGAACTCGATCGCGCGGCGGCCTCGGGACTCCCCCAGCCCGATCTCCTCATTGTCGGGCGGGGCGGCGGCTCGATCGAAGATCTTTGGAGCTTCAACGAAGAACGCGTTGCCCGCGCCATCTTCCGGTGTTCGACGCCCGTCATCTCCGCCGTCGGGCACGAAATCGATTTCACCATCGCCGACTTCGTGGAGGATCTCCGCGCTCCGACCCCGTCTGCCGCCGCCGAGCTGGCGGTGCCCGACCGCGGCGAGCTTGCGGCACGCATCTCGGCGCTCCGCGCGACCCTGACCCACCGGACCCGCGCGACCCTCGAGCGTGGTCAGCAATACTCATGGGGTCAAACCTCGATCAGTCGGTCGGG
>CAZKYJ010000958.1:0-243 GCA_964556355.1 uncultured Verrucomicrobiales bacterium
TCATAGGTCTGGCCGACCTTACGGGGGAACCCTGGAACGGCCTCGCGGTCGAGGATGGTCCAGTGGTAGACGGCGACGTCTTGTCCCGCCAGCTCGCCTTCAGTGAGGGTGTAGACGGATGCCGACAGATGCCGTCTGTAGGCACCGATCCCCTGGAGGTTTGGCACTGCAGCAGTTGTTTTGAGCACGCCCCGCACGGATTGTGTTTCAACCTGGCGGCGCCCCTCGAGGCGGCGCATGGCT
>CAZKYJ010000958.1:253-727 GCA_964556355.1 uncultured Verrucomicrobiales bacterium
AAGTGGTCGATGGCCTCGTCGTGACCAACGGCTCGCCCGAAGAGTGCGAGACCTTCGATCTGCCCTACCCAATCGTTTCCGCCTTCCCAGCTGTCGCCGATGATCAGTTTTTGGGGCGTCCAGTTACCGAGGTTCGAGTAGATACCGCGGCGCGATTTCTCCTCGACGCCATTGACATAGGTGCGGATCTCGCCCTCGCGGTAGCTGACGAGCAGGTGAGCCGGTTCGCCCACCGCGATTTTGCCGAAATGGAGTACCGATTTGGCCGCCGTATTGCGCGTTCTCATCGTCCGTACCCGGAGGTGGTAGCGATCCGCCTCCTGGGAGAGTGTCAAGTTGTGTCCGCCGGTTCCGTCGCTGAGCGAAATGATGGTGGCAAGGACGTCGGGCGATTCCTCTTTGGGAGTGATGAGGATCTCTAGGGTAAACTCGTTGCGGTGTCCGATTTCGACGGCGATGAACTCGGCGACGGCG
>CAZKYJ010000958.1:737-2339 GCA_964556355.1 uncultured Verrucomicrobiales bacterium
GGCCTGACGCTGGGCGAGGTGGCCAACCTGATCGAGCAGTCGAGCCGGGACGTGCCCGCCGGCTCCATCGACACCAGCGGTGGCCAGATCCTGCTGCGCGTGGACGAGCGCAAGCAGTGGGCCGAGCAACTCGGCGACATCGTCATCCAGCGCGAAGTATCCGCCGCCGGTTTCGAGTTCGAAATGGCGGCCGAACCGCGCACGCTTCTTCGGCACGAATTGGAACGTCCGGTGGGTTCCGTCGGGCATGACGACATCGTTGGTGCTTTGGTTATCCGCCCAGATGAGGAGGAGGCCATCCTCCGTCCCAGGCCAGGTTTCACCCATTTCGACGTCCGCCGTCGCGGGGTCTCCGTCCGACCGCGTGAAACCCTCGACAATCCCACCGCGATCGATCTCCGCCCCGGCTCCCTCGGCGATCCATACATCGGGGGCGAAGTCGGCGACGGAGTTTGCCGTGACCCTATCCCACGCAACGACATCGGTGAGGGAGGCGTCGAACTTGCCGATATAAACTTCGACCCCCGTTCCACCGTGTCCGATCCGCATTCCTCCGTCCCCTTCGCGATACGGGCCGGTGCACGTAAAAAAGTTCGGATGATTGCTCCATCGGGGGTGGTAGACCTCATAACCGAGCATGCCGGGACCGCCGTTCAGCCGGACGAGCCGGGCTGCTTCTTGGCCGGCCATCCAGAGTTGGGCGTTGCGATGGCGGCCGTCAAAGACCCAGCCGATGTCGTTGTGGCCGGGAAGCAGCGATGGCCAGCACCCATCGGCAGTCCGTCGCCATCGCGATGTACCCGCCGTAGCGACACCTCCTTTCGGCCAAGGAAAGGTCGACGAGATCGTCCCGCCATCCGGGGAGATTTCGGGATTGGAGAGGGTCACCGGCGTCGCATCCCAGACCACCTCCTTTCGCACCGGATCCGCGACGGGGTAGCGGACGAACCGGCGGGCGAATACGATGGAATCCATCTCTCCAAAGTCCTCGCCCACCAGAATCCAGTCCTCGTCGGTCTCCGGATCGCGATAGGTATCGCAGGCGAATCCTTCGGCAATTGCGCGGTCGTTCATCCCCCGCCAGCCGATCGCCCTGACCGTGAAATTGGGTGAGCCCGGAACCGTGCTTTCCGCACGGCTCGTGTAGTAGATCGTCCGTCCGTCGGGCGAGAAAAATGGACGGATAAAGCTTCCGGGTCCCTCCAGGAGAACCCGGGGCTCCGGGGGCGTGTTCAGCGCGCTGCCCGCCACCCGCTCGGCGACGCAGAGGCGGTCGTCCGCAGTTTTCTGCCAAGGATCATCAGGGCGCTCCAGGCTTTGCGACCAGACGGCGCGCCACGCCACCCCTTGGAATCCCGTGTCGACGAGGGCGTCCTCGGAGCTCGACAGGCTGGAGGTACCGGGGCTGCGGGAGGAATCGCAGGCCGCCGGCAACCCGACGATCGCTGAGGCGGCGGCGATCTTTACTAGCGGGCGTGACAGCGAAAGCATGACGACGCGCCCACTATGCGAGAGCCCGCGGGCCATGCAAAGTTCATTGCCCCAGGTCGTAGGCGGTCAGCTGGTCGCTGAAAACGTGCGTCAGGGTCGCGCGGCCGGAGA
>CAZKYJ010000959.1:0-2336 GCA_964556355.1 uncultured Verrucomicrobiales bacterium
GCCTACGGAATCCAATGGTCACCCGACCTCATGACCTGGCAGGAGCTCGAGCTACCCGCGATGCTGGTGGGCGATCCGGTGCCGGTTTCGGGGGTGGCGGGAGTGGAGGAAGTCGTCGCTCGCGCGCCCGCTCCGATCGCCACCGGGCACCCCGGCTACTTCCGCGTGGCGGTGCAACCCTCGTTGACCTTCGTCCCGGGCGTCGGCCGCATCCGATTCGGAAGCGGTGGCGAACACGAGCTCCACGCGCGCGACCGCTCGGAGGCGGGCAGGTTCCTGCGCTACTTCCAGCTCTCGGGGTTGCCAGTGAGCGCGCCGGTCAATGTCACCATGCGGTCGCGCACGTTGGATTGCTCCCTTCGCATCGTGGATGGCATCGGCGGCCCCGAGCTCTTCGCCGACGGCATGGACTCCGGCGGCGGGTCGGACGAACGGATCACCTTCACCCCTGGGGAGCCGCTGGAGCGATACGTCATCGAGGCCAGCGCGACCTCCCCGGGGGAGACGGGAGCCTTCGTCCTCGCGGCCTTCGGCGACCTCGGGTTGGATGCATATCCCACGCTGGTGGCTGGTGGGATGGCTTCCGGGGAACTCACCTCGGCCGATCCATTCGACCCCACCTTTCTCCCCGACGAGTACTACATCGACTATTTCCTGCTCACGGCGCGTTCGGGAACGTTCGTTGAGCTGGAGATGAGGTCCGGTGCCGTCGATTCCTATCTCGTGGTCATCGAGGCCGAGACGGGTCGCACCTTAAATTTCGCAGATGATGGGCTGGAGGACGGATCGTTGGATTCCCACCTGCCGTTCGTCGTGACCGGTGGATCCCCCTTGCTCATCGGCTGCAGCACGGTCGGCATTCGTGAAACCGGTAGCTACACGCTAGCCGCGGGCACCGGCCCGGTCTTGTCTCCCGGCAGCGACATCAACGGAACGCTCGCGTCCGGGGAGCCGGTCGATGCCTTCGGTTCGTTCGTTGATACCTACTTGCTCGCCGGCGTGACGGTCGGCGCCCCCGTCACCTTGACGATGACATCGGTGGAGATCGACTGCTTCCTGCAGGTCCTCGACGGGGCTAGCGGTACGTTGCTTGCCAGCGATGATGACGGGGGTGCAGGCACCGATTCGGCGCTGACGTTCACCGTAGAGCCCGGGCGAGACTACCTCGTCCAGGCCACCAGCGCATTCGCTGCCGAGACCGGATCCTATACCCTGCGTGCCGACTGAGCCGGCCGCCGCTGGCGGGCGAGCGGCTCCGGTTGTATAGCGACAGTCATCCGATTTCCCCCATGAGTTCTCTCCGCCCCATCCGCCGGCTGGCCCCGTTGCTGTCCCTCGTGCCTTCGCTGCTCCACGCCGCGCCGGTCGCCTACTGGCAGTTCGACGACAGCCCCGGCTTTCTTGCCGATACCGTGGGAAGCCACCCGCTTGCTGCGGGGAGCGGCACCGTGAACCAGGCATCGGGCACCGCTGCCGAGTTTGGGGGGGCGCAAAGCCTCATCGCAGCGGACGACCCGGCTTGGACTGACGACTCGTTCACCATCGAGGCCCTCTTCACCCCGGCCGATTCGCACAGTGGCGTCACCGGAGTGGTCGCCGGTCATATCTTGAGCGGTGCCAGCGACGAGCGAAGCTGGTTTTTGGGGATTCGCGACGGAGCGTTGAGACTCTTCCTCGCGAACCCGGGCAAGACCGGGGGGCAAGCCATCGACCGCTTCACCATCCGGGGCGGCACCCGCTATTTTGCTGCCGCCAGCGTCGACGTGGGAGCGACCACCGCGGTGGTCTATCTGGAAGATCTGGATGCCGGCGAGAGCTCGCGCGAGGTCGTTTCACTCATCGAAAACACCATCCCTGATGCCGCGGCCAACTTCAGCATCGGTGCCACGGACACACCGAGCGGGTTCTACTCGGGCCTCGTCGATGAGGTGCGCTTCAGCGACGAGGCGCTGGCCGGCGCGGATCTCCTCCGCCCGCAGGACGACAACCCGCCGCTCAGCAACCCCCCGGGAACCAACGAGAGGGTCGCCGGCTACAAGGGGATCTGGTTCGCCCTCGGCCAGCGTTCCACATTCGGCGATAAGTATTCCGGCGGGCTCGGCACCTACAGCGCCAAGCACGTGCCGCTCAGCATCTACGCCCCCGCCGCGGACAAGACGTTCTTCGTCTGGGGCGGCACCGCGGCCGCTGACAGCGAGGAACTGTTGGCCATGGCCTCCGAGTACGACCACGCGACCCATACCGTCCCGCAGCCGACCGTGGTGATGAACAAGACCCGCGCGCTCGGCACCCTCATCAACGATCCCCACGACAACCCGGCGCTCGCCGACGCGCAG
>CAZKYJ010000960.1:0-2325 GCA_964556355.1 uncultured Verrucomicrobiales bacterium
AAAAGTATTACCGCCGCTATCAATCCCACCGACCACGCCAATGAAACGAAGCATCCCACCATTCCTCGTCGCCGCCGCCGCGACCCTCACCCTCGTCAGTTGCTCCAAGGAGCCGGCGCCTGAGGCCGAATCCGGAGCCGCCGCCCCGATGGCGTCCGACGCCGCCCCGCTCACCATCGCCTATTCCGACTGGCCCGGTTGGGTCGCTTGGGAGATCGCCATCTCGAAGGGCTGGTTCGACGAGGAGGGCGTGCCCGTCGAGTTTCTGTGGTTTGACTATGTCGCCTCCATGGACGCCTACGCGGCCGGGCAGGCCGATGCCGTCTGCATGACCAACGGCTACGCCCTCGTCACCGGGGCCACCGGCAAGCCCTCCGTCGCCATCATCATCAACGACTACTCCAACGGGAACGACATGGTGGTCGCCTCACCGGGCATCGACTCCATCGAGGACATGAAGGGGAAAAAGATCGGCCTGGAAGAGGGCTTCGTCACCCACCTCCTTTTCCTCACCGGGGCCGAGCAGGCCGGGCTCGCCGCCTCGGATGTCGAGATCGTCAACACGCCCACCGACGAGACGCCCCAGGTGCTCAAGACCGGCGCGGTGGACGCGATCGCCGCATGGCAGCCGAACTCGGGCCAGGCGCTCAAGGCCGTCGATGGCGCCAAGCCGATCTTCACCTCGGCCGAAGCACCCGGCATCATCTATGACCTGCTCTACGTCGATGCCGAGAGCCTCGAGAAACGCCGCGACGATTGGATGAAGGTCGTCAAGGTCTGGTACCGGGTCGTCGACTACCTGAAGGACGAGGCCAACATGGACGATGCCCTCGCCATCCTCGCGGCGCGTGTCAACGTCAGCCCGGCCGAGTACGAGCCGTTCTTCAAAGGCACTTACATCCTCACCTTGGAAGAAGCACTGGAGCGCTGGGCGGAAGGCGACGGGCTCGATTCCATCTACGGTTCCACCAAGTATGTCGACGACTTCAACGTGAAGTACGAAGTCTACGAGAAACCGCTGGACACCGCGAAGTATCTCGACCCGAGCCTGACGAAACAGTTCGCTGACTCGATGTAGCTCGATCCCGCGACCCACGAGCGGGGCGCGGAGCCACCCGGCCTACCGCGCCCCGCCCGTCACCGTCCCACCTTATGCCAAACGATCCCTCCCCCGATGCGCCGCTGCCGAGTTCCGGGGACGGGCATCCCTCACGCGCCGCCCGGGAGCCTTGGTTCCGCATCCGCGAAGACCTTTCGCCCCGGCGCGCCTCGATTCTCACCTTTCTTTCCTTCCTCCTCCCGATCCTCCTCTGGTGCGTGGTCAGCTACACACCGTTTATCTGGCACCCCGACGTCAAGCTCGACATCGCCGCCGATCGGGACGGCGTGACCACGGTCTACACCGCGGGCAATAACATCGGCAAAGACTATTTCGCCGAATTTGTCGAAACCGTCCGCCAGGAGAACGCCGCGATCCGTGCCGCCCGCGACTCCGGCGGCACCGAGGACTCTGCCAAGCGCGCGAACCTCAAGGTTCTCCGGCACCTGTCACCGGTGGCGGTCGATAACGGATGGGTCGACGAGGACGCCGTCACGGACGAGGATCTCTACCGTCTCTGGGGCGAGCTCGCCCGCGGTGAGCGCACCGCCAGATCGCCTGCCCTCTCCGAGGAAAACATGGCCGTGGTCAGGGAGAACTGGGAGCTGATGTCGGCCATCTCACCCACCTACAGCAGCGGGAACCTCCCTGCGCAGCCCCTGCTCAAACTCATCCCCCAAGGCAAGTCCGCCAACCCGGTCTACCTCCCCGCGCCCCACGAGGTCGTCCAGGAGGGCTACAAGCATTTCACCCGGCCGGCCACCGAGGACCGGCAATCCATGCTCCAGCGTTTCGGGCAGTCGCTCAAGATCGTTTTTGGCGGCTTCTTGATCACCTGCCTCATCGGGGTGCCGCTCGGCGTGCTCTGCGGCACCTACGCGTTTTTCTCGAAGCTCTTCGAACCGTTTATCGACTTTTTCCGCTACATGCCCGCCCCGGCCTTCAGCACCTTGCTGGTCGCCGTGTTCCTCGCCCATGACGCACCGAAGATCGCCCTGGTGGTCGTGGGCACCTTTTTCCAGATGGTGCTCATCGTGGCCAAGACCACCCGCCTTCTCGACCGCTCGCTGCTGGAGGCGGCCCAGACGCTGGGCGCGCGCCCCGGCCAGCTTCTCGGTCGGGTCGTCATCCCGGGGATCCTCCCGGATCTCTACAACGATCTCCGCATCCTCCTCGGCTGGGCCTGGACCTGGCTCGTCATCGCCGAGCTGGTCGGGGTGAAGAGC
>CAZKYJ010000961.1:0-2324 GCA_964556355.1 uncultured Verrucomicrobiales bacterium
GCCTGCCGCGGTGGCACCGACACCTGGTACTCGTGGGGCGATGACCCCGATGCCGCCTACGCCCACGCCAACGTCGCCGATGGCGCCCTGGAGTCCGCCCACCCTAACACCACCCGATTCCAGCGCGCCATCAAGCTCGCTCCCAACGACGGGGACGGCACCGTCTTCACCGCCGGCGTCGCGAGTTTCGCCCCCAACTCCTGGGGGCTCCACGACATGCACGGAAACGTTTGGGAGTGGTGCCAGGACCGCTGGAAAGCCGACGCCTACCAGGCGCTCTACGGCGGCAAGTCGCGGTGGGAGCTCCGCGACCTCGTGGTCACCGACCCGGTGCAGGACGAAGCGACCCCCCAGCACGAATACGGCGACTGGCGGGTCCTCCGGGGAGGCGCGTGGACCACCGCCCCCGCCGCCGTCCGCAGCTCCATCCGCACGTTTGCCGAGGGATCCGAAGGTTCGGTTTATACGGGATTTCGTGTCGTTCGCGAGTAGGGCGCACCCGCCGGGGCGGTCATTCATCTCGAGCCCGAAGGTCACATCCCAGTCTGGGGGGCACCCCCTGTTCGCGAGGCGCTCCACCCGATCTTCGGGGAATGGTTGGTAGACGTTCTCGTCGGGCTCCACGGCCATCTGCGGTGGGGAATGCACCGGCAGTCGCTACAGAATGCTCGTGATCCCGTGGATGCCAGCGGCCACGGGATCGGGAGGTTTCCCCCGGCGCCGTAACTTTCGGTTGCGTCCGGCGGCAACGACCGCCTAGTGGGAGCCGCTCGCGGGAGATGCCGATCGCCGATCGCGCAGGAAAGCGGCCGGACGAACAAGCAAGAGAATGACCCATGGCCTCCACACCAAGCAAAGACTATAGACGCCGGGAGCGCGAGCAGAAGAAGCTCGACAAACGATTGGCCCGCGAGGCCGCCAAGGCCGAGAAGCTCGCGGCCAAGCACGCCCAAGAGGATGCCGCAGCAGAGGAAGCCGAGAAATTGGCCGCGGCCGAGGCACAGGCCAAGATCGAGGCCGAATTCGAGGCCGAGCTCGCGGCGGAGGCCGCTGCCGATCCCCGTTCCAAGGTGGCTTGAAGGGGGCGACCGTTCGGTCGTACTCCCCGGCGCCGATGCCTAGAATTGGGGGGCGACCCCCAGGGCGAGGGGGAGGAAATCGGGGAGGATTGGCCGGTGGGCCTGTTCCCCTCGGTGCCCATCCGGGTCGGCTGCGGTGCGGCTTCTTCGGGGGCGCTCAGGGCTGCCGTCCGAGGCAGTAGAGCTTCTCCTGGCGGGTGCCGCCTCCGGTCTCGGCGACGCGGGCGAAGATCTGGGAGTCGCAGATGGCGGGGGTGGAAAGCGTTTCGTCGCCGAGCTGGTTTTGGGCAATGATCTTGAAGTTCTTCGGATCGGCGGCGAAGACGAAGAACTGGGCTCCCTCGTCGGCGACGTAGAAGCGGTCGCCGACCAGCACGGGTGAGCCGCTGGCGCCGCGGCCGAGGCGCTCTTTCCACATCTGTTCGCCGGTGGCGCAGTCCCAGCAGGCGGCGATGCCACTGTCCATCACGGCGTAGAGGTAGCCTTCGTGGACGATCATCGACGGCACGTAGACGCGGCTGATATTGTCCCAAGCCACGGTGCCAGAGCCGTCGGCGACCACGGCGGCAATGTGGTTTTTCGGGTAGCCTCCGCTGGTGAAGACCCGGGTGCCGTCGGTGGCCAACGAGCTGACGCACTCGGTCGTCGCGCCTTCGTGCTCCCAGTTCTTTTTGCCGGTGAGCGGGTCCAGGCTGGTGACGAGCTCGCACCCCTGCATGAGAAGCTGGTCGCTCCCGCCGAGCTCCAGGATGATGGGGGAGGCGTAATTGGGGAGCTTCGGGCGCTGGACCTTCCACACCTCGTCGCCGGTAGCGCGGTCGTAGGCGGCGATGGCGCCCCCGGATTTGTTGTCGGCCGTGACGATGACGAGGTCACGGTAGAGCGCGGGCGAGGAGCCGTAGCCCTGGTGGACGATGTAGGGAGAAATGGTTTGCTGCCACAGCTGCTTTCCGTCCAACGCGAGCGCGGTGAGGTGGGCGGCGCCACCGTTGACGAAATTGATGAAGACGCGCTCGCCGTCGCAGGCGGGAGTGGACGAGGCGTGGCTGGCCTTCTTATTGGGTTCCGGAAATCCGCCGCGATGGATCTCGGTGAGCCAGCGCCGCGCGCCCGTCGCGCGGTCGAGACAGAGGAGCGACTGGGTCTGGGCATCCTCGTCGGCCACGGCGAGGAAGACGTTGTCGCCGACGACGGTGGGCGATCCGTGGCCTCGCCCGTGGACGTCGGCGGACCAGAGAACATTTT
>CAZKYJ010000962.1:0-2322 GCA_964556355.1 uncultured Verrucomicrobiales bacterium
GGTGGGCGAAAGCTCGCTGACGGTGACGTTGTCAAACCCGTGGGCGGCCTCGTCGCGGGGGAGCCACGCGGCGGGGTCGACGTCGAGAGCGAGCAGGTCACGGATGGCGTTGCGGTACTCGAGGCGGGTCAGCCGACGGACCGAACCGGTGCGGCCGGGACGCGGGGAGCCCAGGGCTCCGGCGTCGAGGCGGGATTCCAGGGCGGTGGCCGTCGCGTCGTAGCGGGCGTCGTCCGGACGGTCTTTTCCGACCGGTGGCATCTGGCGTGCCCGGAGCTGGCGGGCGACCGACTCCCAGGTGTCGGGGTGATCCCCGAGATCGGCGTCGAGTAGCAATTCAAGATCGAGTTCGCCTTTGGCGGTGTCTGTATCGTGGCACGCGAGGCAGTAATTCGCGACGATCTCCGCCACCGGTTCCGGGGGCGGCCCGGCGGCGAGGGCGGTCGTGGCGATGGCGACGACAGCAAGCTGGCGGGCGAACGGGGGCAATGCGATTCGGGGGGCTTGGGATTTTCGCTAGTAGCGGAGAATCGAGTGGACGGGCGCTTCGCTTTCCAGTTTGGCACGCCCTTCGAGGAATCCAAGTTCGATCAAGAACGACGCGCCGACAAGTTTCCCGCCCAGCTGTTTGATCAGTCGGATGGCCGCTCCGGCCGTGCCCCCGGTGGCGAGAAGATCATCGACCAGGAGCACGGACTCGCCCGGTTCGATGGCATCCTTGTGGATCTCGACCTCGCTGAATCCGTACTCCAAGGAATACGAGCAGCCCTCGGTCGCCCAAGGGAGTTTGCCCTTTTTTCGGATGGGGACGAAGCCCGCTTCCAAGCGGTCGGCCACGACCGCACCGAAGATGAATCCGCGGGCGTCGATGCCCACCACCTTGTCGATTTTATGCCCCCCCGCGGTTTCGATGAGCGCGCGGGTCGCGATGCTCCAAAGCTCGGGATGGCCGAGCACAGGGGTGATGTCCTTGAACACGATACCGGGTTCGGGGAAGTCCATGACATCGCGGATTCCTGCGTTGAGTTTGTCGAGAGAGGCCTGGTCCATCGGGCGTAGTGTGGCCATGGCTGGCCAATTTGCAATGCGCGTTCCAGTCTCCTAACGTCCCGCCCAACGTCCCAGCGTTGGCCCCTTTTCCATGGAGCCCGACCGCCTAGTCCTCATCCTCTCGAGCCTCTGCTTCCTCGGCGGCTTCGGCGTGGCCGCGTTTTCGCTCGGGGCGGGGAAACACCGGAGCCTCGGGTTCAACATGGCGGTCATGGGCGCGGGCTTCGTCTTCCAGTGCATCTTCCTCTCGATCCGCGGTCGGGCGCGTGGCCAGTGCCCGATCACCAACGAGTTCGAACTGCTCATCTTCATCAGCTGGGCGGTGGTGCTGCTCTACTTCCTCGTCGGCCCGGCCTACCGGATCTCGCTGCTGGGAACCTTCACGGCGCCGCTCGTCTTTCTCCTGCAGGTGACCGCCCTCGTGCTGCCATCGAGTTTCGAGCCTCCGACCATGCGGGAGGGACCAGTCGATTTCTGGCTGGAGCTGCACGCCTCGCTCTCGTTGCTCTCCTACGGGGCTTTCGCGCTCGCTTTCGTGGCGGGGATCATGTTTCTGGTGCAGGATCGGCTCCTGAAATCGCACCACCTGAACAACCTGTTTTACAATCTCCCTCCCATCACCCACCTCGGGAAAGCGCTCGTCCGTCTCGTCGGGCTCGGATTCCTCCTCTTGACGGTCGGCATCGCGTCGGCCTATGGCATGCAGGAATCTCCCGAGGGGCTGAAGCTGACGCTATCCTATGTCATCTGGGCGCTCTACGGCATCCTGCTGCTCGTCCACTTCCTGCGCGGGCTTTCCGCCAGCCGCCTGGCGCAGGCCACCATCGCCATCTTCGCCATTCCGCTCTGCACCCTCTGGATCATGGCTCCCCACTGAACGATGTCGCTCGTCTGCCTAGGTCTCAATCACAAGACTGCACCCGTCGAGATCCGGGAGCGGCTTGCCTTTGCCGAGAAGGAAATCCCCGCCGCCATCGCCGAGATGAAAGGGCGTGCCGTCTTCGAGGAGGTCGTGGTGCTCTCCACCTGCAACCGGGTGGAGATCTACGGCGCGGGCAACCACGCCGATGAACCAGCGCTCCTCGCCGGCGTGCGGCGCTACCTGATCGAGCATTTCGCTCTCGGTGATGCGGCCGAACACTGCTTTTACGGCCGGGAGGGAACGGAGGCCATCCGCCACCTCCTCCGCGTTTCCAGCGGGCTCGACTCGATGATGCTCGGCGAGACCGAGCTCCTCGGCCAGGTCAAACGCGCCCACCAGCTGTCCCCCGC
>CAZKYJ010000963.1:0-2318 GCA_964556355.1 uncultured Verrucomicrobiales bacterium
ACGCTCGAAGTCATCGATACCGAAGGGAACTAGGCCGACGGCAACAACTGGCGATCCAGCTCCGAGTACGGCGGCACCCCCGGCACGGCAGGGGCGGGACCGGATACCCGGGCTGTCGTCAACGAGGTGCTGACCCACACCGACCTCCCGCTGACCGACGCCATCGAGATCGCCAACACCTCCGGAGCCCCCCTCGACGTGTCCGGCTGGTTCCTAACCGATTCCAAATCGAACTACCAAAAGTTCCGCATCCCCGACGAAACCACCATCCCCACCGGCGGATATCTCGTCTTCGACGAGTCCGACTTCAATCCGCCCGTCGCCCCCCCGGCGCCCGAGCAGGGGTTCCGGCTGTCTTCGTCGCTCGGTGAGGACGTCTTCCTAATGGAGGCGGATGCTGCTGGAAACCTCCTCGCTTTCGTCGATCGCGTCAGTTTCCCCGCCGCACTCAACGGCGAATCATTCGGGCGCTGGCCGGATCTCACGGGCGACCTCTACCCGATGGTCAGCCGCACCTTCGGAGCCGCCAACGCGGGACCTCGCGTCGGTCCCACCCTCATCTCGGAGGTCCACTACCACCCCACCGGAATGCCCGAGGTCGATCTCGAGTTCGTCGAGCTCTACAACCCCACGGGAACGGTCGTCGACCTCGCCAACTGGACGCTCCGCGGCGCGGCGGACTTTGATTTCGGACCGTCGCTCATCCCGGCCGGCGGGGTCGTCGTGATCGTTGGCTTCGCCCCTGGTGACACCGTCCGAAGGAACGCTTTCGAATCCGCCTACGGGGTGGACTACCCGGTGACCTACATCGGCCCGTGGGATCCGGGCGACCTGCTGGACAACGCCCCCGGCGGAACCGTCCGTCTCCGCCGTGCCGACGACCCGCCAGCCGAGGACCCTACCCTCTTCCCGCAGGTGATCGAAGACGAGGTCAAATACCTCACCACCTCCCCGTGGCCACCCGCCGGCGGGACAGGCAGCTCGCTCAACCGGATCGGCACCACCTCGTACGGCAACTTCGCCGCCAGCTGGACTGCCGCCACCCCCACCCCGGGGATCGTCGCGACCTCCGGATTCGCCGCGTGGGCCACCATGACCGGCGGCAGCACCGTCCCCGGTGCCGACACCGATCTCGACGGCATCGCCGACGTCCTCGAGTACCCACTCGGGCTGAACCCCGTCGTCCCCGACGTCGACCAACTCGCCGGCTTGGTCTACGACGGCAGCAACATTACCCTCACTTTCCCGAGGGACACCACCAT
The DNA here is from genome assembly GCA_964556355.1 of uncultured Verrucomicrobiales bacterium. Lineage (GTDB taxonomy): Bacteria > Verrucomicrobiota > Verrucomicrobiia > Verrucomicrobiales > DEV007 > CAZKYJ01. The sequence goes on from CAZKYJ010000963.1 coordinate 1,263, forward strand.
CACCGATGTCACGGTCACCGGAGAGATCTCTCCCGATCTCTTCGATTGGACGCCGGTCGGCGACACGCTCGCCTCCCAGTCCGGCACCATCGAGATGCGCCAGATCACCGTCCCCGTCGACGACGGTGCCCGCTACATCCGACTCCGCGCCCAGTAGGCCGCCGCCGGAGGTTCCGCGCGCCCCGGGGCTTTTCTAGATTCGCACGTCGCCCGCCAGCGCGACCGGCCCGGGCTCCCGCGCCGCTTCCGGTGCCGGCCCGCTACCGGTCGGGATGGCATCGTGGCGGAGTCTCCGCCAGAACATGGCAGTGAACAGCCAACAGGAAATGCCCCAGAGAGCCAGCGCCATGCCTCCAAACAGTCCGGGCATGCCGTAGAGAACCATGCCGAGGTAGGCGATCCCCAACAAGACCACCGCCTCGCCCGTCGCGATGAGGGCGGGGGCTTTGAAAACGCGGAGGCCGAGCAGCAGGAAGTAGCCAACGTGGGACCACGCCATGCCGGCGAAGTAGAGCATGAAAGCGACAAGGAGGGCGCGGGAAAGTTCGACGTCCACCCCGAGCCAGGTCGGGATCAGCACCGGGCCGAGAGCGATGAGCCCGACCGCAGCGGCGACACAGTAGGCGGCGACGAAACCGAACATCCGCTTGGCCGAGCGCCTGACCCAGGCTCGGTCGCCGCGGACCATCGCGTCGGAGACTGCCGGCCACAACGGCATGGAGAACATCATGACGAAGCCCATCATAAAGATGAGGAGCTGGATCAGCACGGCAAACACCCCCACCGCCGCGGGGCCGGCCAGATGGGCGACGATGAGCTTGCATCCCTCCCGCTGCGTGAGCGGGACGACCCCCTGCGCCACGGCGAAGGCCGCACCGTCACGGAGGAGCTCCTTCGCGACCGGTGCCCGGAGGCTGGATGCCCGGGGGATGAGATAGCGCCGTTGCCGGAAGACGAGCTGGAGGCCGTTGAGCAAACGGACGAGGGCGCCAGACCCGTAGACTGCGATGATCATGAACTCGACGGAGGGAAAGAAAAAGATCCCGCCCGCGAGGG
>CAZKYJ010000964.1:0-2315 GCA_964556355.1 uncultured Verrucomicrobiales bacterium
AATTTCTCATGCTCGCCAGCGACCCCGAAGCCCCCAACACCACCCGGCAGGAAGTGTGGAACTATCTCGGCAAGGCGCGGATGAAACAGGACCGGTTCGAAGAGGCCATCCCCGCGTTCGAAAACTACATCGCCACCATCAAAGCGCCATCCCAGCACGCGCGCGCCCTCGCCGACCTCGGCCGCGCCCAGCTCGTGGCTGAGATGTACGAGGAGGCGACCAAGAGCGCCGAGGACGGCCTCGAGCTGCAGAAGGAAGGTCGGGTCAATGCCGCGCTCTGGATCCTGATGGGAGATATCGCCTTGGCGCAAGGGGATTACGAGCAAGCGATCGCCAAGTACGTGGTTCCCGCGCAGATGTTCGAAGACCCTCAGATCACCCCGGAAGCGATGGAAAAATCGATCGAAGCGCTGGAGAAACTCGGCCAGAACGGGAAGGCCGACGCCATGCGCCAGCAGTTGCAGCAGAAGTTTCCCGACTACAAGCCGGGCCAATCCTGAGCGTGCTTCGGTGGGAATGGATGAATCGCCGGACGCCCATCATCCTCGCGTGCTCGGCCGCCGTATCCGCCGCCTGCCGGGACACCGCCCCGCCCGCGTCCCCAGGTGATTCGCCGGGCACCCGCGCCAGAGTCACCGCCGTCGCCACGAGCGTTCCCGCCACCCCGCTCCAGATCGCTCCCTACGACGACAGCCTGTTCATCTGCGAGTACACGGTCGACGAGATCGTCGCGGGCACCCTGCCCTCCGGCCAGATTCGTGTGGCCCACTGGGCGGTTCTCGCCTCCGAGCCGGTCGCGCCCGAACTGGCTCCAGGCACGTCCGCTGTCCTCGAGCTCGTTCCATTCGACTCGGTCGCCGGATTGGACCAGATCCACCTGGCGGACGATCTCGACCCCGCTTCTCCCCTCCCGCTCTATCTCGATGTTTCGGGCACGCTCGGGGCGATGCCCGACACCGTCCCGAACACCGTCCGTTTCGACTACCGCGGTGGTTACTCGCCGCGCTTCGAGGCCTACTGGCAGCTGCGCGCCCAGCTCCGCCTCGTCGTCGTGGGCAACTCGCACGCCGGTGTCGGCATCTTGCCCAGCTACTTTTACCCGGCGGAATCCGCCCGCACCCCGCTCGCCCTCAACTTGTCGATGCCGGCGGCGGGGTTCTTCCAAGAAAAGCTCGTGGTGGACGAGTACCTGCTCGACCTCCCCGATCTTCGATGGGTCGTCTGGGAACTCTCGCCGCGGATCTTCAACCGGCACTTCGTGGACGGTTGGCGCTTCGATCAGTTCCGGGCCAGCACCGGCTACCGTTTCGATCGGTCCCACCGGGACGCGCTTTGGCCCATCGCCACGGCGGCTCACGCCGACCGCGTCCGCACCGAGACCATCGAAGGGATCTCCGATCGGATCGATGCCTGGGGCGGCACCAAAAAGGTCGGGGTCGACCCCGACTTCATCCCTGGCGCCCCCCTCGACCAGGCTCTAGCTGCGGCCGCCGAGGAGCTGGAGTTCGTGATGAACGAAGAGGTTTGGACCGCTTTGGAGGCGACGGTCGATCAACTTTCAAAGCGTGGGGTGGCCACCTTCCTGTGCATCGCGCCGATGCATCCGGCGCTCGCCCAATCTCCCGCCGCCGACAACGACCAGACCGGCGATGGGGACTACGACACTATCGTCCGTCGCCTCACGGCGCTCGCCTCCCGCGTCCCCAAGGTCGCCTTTCGCGATTTCAACAACGGTGGACACCATGAGTTCGGCGCGGAACTCTTTTGGGATCTCGACCACCTCAACGCCGACGGTGCCCGGGCCTTTTCCCCGGCGCTGGTGAAAGCGATGGCGGAAATCGACCCGACGATCGCCGCGCCCGCCCCGTAGCACTTGATGCGTCTCCCCCGCGGGCACCTTCGGAGCGCTGGGAAACCGCGATATCCCTTCCTCTCACAGCCCGAGCAGCCGGCGTTCCCGCCGCACGGAACTCAAACTTTCCAACCAATGGGCATCGCCCGCATTGCGGGAGCGCCCTTGCCGAGCCATCCTCGCTCATGCCATTCTCCATCCGTCTCTCCGCCGTCGCGTTCGCACTCGCCCTCTGCCAGGCTCAGGCCGCGGTGCAGAACGGGATCGATGTCCTTCGCGCGGCGGACTTCTCCACCCTCGCGGGACTGCGCGTTGGCCTCATCACCAACAGCTCGGGGATCGCGTCCGATGGCACTTCGACGATCGACCTGCTCCACGCGGCGCCCGACGTTCATCTCGTCGCACTCTTCGGCCCCGAGCATGGGCTGCGCGGGACACTCGAGACGAACGAGATCGCCGACGG
>CAZKYJ010000965.1:0-2315 GCA_964556355.1 uncultured Verrucomicrobiales bacterium
GTTCTCCCCCACCGCCGGATCGTCAAAGTCCGCCAGACCCAGGAGATCGTCGAGCGCCTTTGGCCGACCGACACCGCGGTGCGCGAACCGCCAATCCGATCCGCAGACGCGGGTTTTTGAAGAATCGGGAGCATTCCTCGCCAATTTGCCGCCGTTTCCCCCGCAGAATCGCAAGTTCGCACTTGCAAATGCCAATAATTTTTATAATTTTCAGCATGATTAAAATTCGGGGCAATCAATTGAAGTCCTCTATCCAACCCGTGGGTCCGTCGAGCAATCTGGCGAACCACGAAGTTGCCCCGGGAGCCGAGCGCGACGGACTGGCCTTGGCGGCGGAGGAGATCGAACTGACGGGGAGCGACCGCTCCACCTACCAGCGGGGAGCGCCGTTCGTCTTCGTCGCGACTCTGCACCACCCGTTGGCCAACCGGATCTAGCGGAGGCCTGCCCGGGCTGCCGTCGGAGGAGCGACGGGTGAGGAGGGCTCGCGCGTGACGGTCGATGGCGATTAGGATACCGTGCGGGCGGATCGGGACTCCATCTCCCGAAATCTGCCGCGAACCGCGCTGGCGGTGGTGATCACGTTCCGGCCACGATGGCCGATTCCCGCGCCATCGCCGCAACGCTGCCTGCGATTGCCCCTTGACGGACCAGAGCGGATTGGCGATCACCGAGAGGCGCCGTCGTCCCGCCGACTGCGGCCGTCAGCGTGACCGCCCCGATGAACGGGAGAGAGATTCTTGAGCACATCCCCAAGAGCGCTACGCCGGAGCAACTCGCCGCCCATCTCGATGAGGCCTGCGGAGGCGACGCCGAACTGCAGCGGCGTCTTTTCATCATCCTCGGGGCAGAAGGCGACGGGGCGACGGTCATGTTTGATCGGGCGTCCGCCAGAAGGGGCGCGCGAATGTCCGAGGTCGGCGGCGCCTTTGGGGGGCGAAGCCTGGAACCGTCATCGGCCGCTAAAAGCGGCTCCAGCCGATCGGGGAAGGCGGGTCTGGGGGTGGTTTGGAGGGCCGAACAGCGCGAGCCGGTCACCTGAACGGTCGCACTGATACTCATCAAAGCGGGCATGGAAACCGGGGAGGTGCTCGCCCGCTTCGAAGCTGGGCGCAAGGCACTGGCCCTCCATGAACCATCCGCACTCCCCGCCGGTGCCGGATTCTCTGCGTCATCTGCCACACGATCACGTTGGGTATGCGGCCCCTAGGGAGCCCTGCGCGGGGGCATCTATCCTCGTTCCACCGCACCGCGATCGCGATTGGATCGAGCGTGCAAAATCCGTTTGCAAAGCGGCATTGATCCGCCATCTTCCCGACCCCACGCCAAACGGGGACTCCGGGTAGGTACCGAAGCGGTCAAACGGGGCAGACTGTAAATCTGCTGGCTATGCCTTCGAAGGTTCGAATCCTTCCCTGCCCATTTTGTTTCCAAGGAACGAGTTGCGACGAGATCGCGGCTCTCTTTTGTGCCCGAGAATCAGGGGCGCTCAAATGGCTGCCTAAAGGATCTGGGAGATATGCAGGAGATGCGATAGTGCGGCTCCCTATTCCCAACTCTTCTCGAAGGCCCACGACTTCTACTCCCGGTCCCGGATCTGCTCGATCACGACCTTCCTCCACGCCATTGGTTGCCAGCATTCGAGGGGGCTGGATCGGTTCCGGTTTCCCGATCCCGGCACTGGAAACCGGCTGCCATCGCTCGCCGCTGCGGGCCGGACACCAGGAGGGATTCTCGAGGATGGAGACCTCGCCGAGGGAATTGGTCGGGATCTCGATGATCCCCTTCGATCCCATGATCTGGAGACCGAACCGCCGGATCCGCAAGGCGAAGCGGACAGGCCGGAGGACCAAAGTCGAGCGCCTCACCAGCAGACCGAAGCAGTTGGTCCGACGGTTGGGGGCGCTGTGAGACGGACGCGCCGATCGGGATCCGGGTCAACTTGAGGGACGGACGCCGGCCACAGGTCACGACACCGGACGGCTGGCGATTCGCCCGGAAACGAATATTTCTCTTCCGAACGAAGCGAAGGCCGGGAATCGAGTCGAATTCGGGGGAAAGACCCGCCGCCTCGAAAGACGTCAGGAATCTGCAGGTGAAGGCAGAGAAATTGCGGCGGCCAGTCAACGCGATCCGGGAACCCGCCTGTATTCCCATCGATTCGGATTGTCTCAACGCCCGCCGTCTGGTTTCATGGGGATCGAAATCCCTCGCCAATGAGCCGTCGAATCCTCACCCCCTTGCTGTTCGTCGTCCTCACCGGCTCGCTCGCCCTGCCGTCAGGTCTCCGGGCCCAAGTCGCCGTGTTCGAGGCG
>CAZKYJ010000966.1:0-2314 GCA_964556355.1 uncultured Verrucomicrobiales bacterium
AAGCGGGCAAGGCCTTGCTTCTCACCGCGATTTCGTCGTTTTTCGGTAGCTCGGTGGGCATCATCCTCCTGATGATCTTCACGCCGATCATCGCCAAATACGCGCTCGAGTTCAAATCTCCCGAGTATTTCTCGCTGATGCTCCTCGGCATTGTAGCGGCGTCGTCGGTCTCCAGCGGCTCTGCGGTCAAAGGTCTGGCCATGATCATCGTCGGCATCCTCTTCGGAACCGTAGGGCTCGACATGTACACCGCCACGTCGCGCTTCATGTTCGGCAGCCTTCAACTCGCCGATGGGCTCAACATTGTCGCGCTTGCGATGGGTGTATTCGGTGTCGCCGAGGTCATCTCGTCCATCGGCAAGATCAACGCCAAAGCCGTCGACCCCGAAAGCGTCAAGCTAAAGGCCTCATTCCCCTCGAAAGAAGACTGGAAACAGGCGCTGCCGCCGATGTTTCGCGGCGCGGGGATCGGGTCGTTCTTCGGCGCGCTGCCCGGCACCGGCCCGACCATCGCCGCCTTTTTTTCCTATGCCATCGAGAAACGCATCTCAAAACGGCCCGAAACCTTTGGTAACGGTGCGATTGAAGGCGTCAGCGCCCCCGAGGCGGCGAACAACGCCGCCGACCAGACCGCGTTCATCCCGACGCTGTCTCTGGGCATTCCCGGCAGCCCTTCTATGGCGCTCATGCTGGGCGCGCTGATGATCCACGGCGTGTCGCCCGGTCCGAGCCTCGTGACCGGTCAGCCCGAGCTGTTCTGGGGCCTAATCATGAGCTTTTGGATCGGTAACCTTATCCTCATCGTGATGAACGTCCCATTGATCGGCCTGTGGGTGCGGATCCTGACCATCCCCTACCAGTATCTCTATCCCGCGATCCTGACCTTCGTCTGCATCGGTGTCTTTGCCGTGACGAACTCCCCCTTCGACGTCTGGCAGGTTCTCGTGTTCGGGGCGCTCGGCTACGCGATGCGCTATTTCGGCTGGCCCGCCGCGCCTCTGCTCCTTGGCTTCGTGCTCGGCCCGATGATGGAAGAGCACTTCCGCCGCGCGATGCTGATTTCGAATGGCGATGCCACGATCTTTTTCAGGACACCGATCAGCCTCATGGTCCTCATCCTCACCACTCTCGTTCTCCTCTGGACGGTCTGGAGCGGAATCAGAGCTTTGCTGCGGAATAATGCACCCCAGACGCCGCAGGTTGTGAACGACTGATCAACATATCGCATTAAATCGGGTCTCTCCGACAACGAAATCGGTGATACCGTCAATTCCCGAAATTGCTGCCCTCTTCCGTCGCAACATCAGAACAACGTGCAGAATCCCGCATTGGGACATGGAAGTCTTTTGCCCGGCTGGTATTTCGGCGATGATATTAACATGGACCTTGGCTGGCTTCCGTGACGAACTTGTCCCATAGGGCATCCTTCCATTCCTTCGAAAGGATCGCACCATCAAACCGTGGGATCAAACACCTAGGACGCGAATCGACCGTGGTTCCATGCGATGTTGCCGGAGTAGACTGCGGCTACCCGCCACCGTCCGAAATGTTGAGGAGATGGGATATCAGTTCGAAACTGTTCCGGACCCCCATCTTCCGAATCATGTTCGCGCGGTGGACCTCGACCGTCCGTGGAGAGCTGCCTACGGCCAGCCCAATCTCCTTGCTTGTGAAGCCGTTGACCAGGTAGCGTGCGACACGTTTCTCCGCCGGCGTGAGGAGGCTCTGTGCCGGAAAGTCGTTCTCTAGTGGCCGATAGGTCCAAATCGCAAGCCCCTCCGGGTCATCAGGATCGAGCGCAGTGCCGTGTCCCTCCATCCAGACTACCTGTCCATCCTTGCGGCACATGAATCGCTCATCGCGGTACATCGATGTTTCCATCATCGCCCGGCGGGCTCGTTCGCCGATGACACGGTAGTCGGTCGGGCCGGGGTAGAGTATCCGGATAGGCTTACCGGCGAGATCATCCGGTACCCAGCCGAAGACGTCTGCCACCCTCCGGTTTGCAAGTTGGATGACTCTGTTACGCAGCAGCAACGTGGCGTCCGGAGCATGCCGAAACGCGAGTCTCTCGAGATAGTCCGTGCGGGTGAGTTCCATTGGGGGCTCCCGGGCGTTCGAATACGTAGGAGTATACGTAGTCCTACGTATGGCGTGATTGCCAGATATTCCGCATCACCCATCGAGATGAGGCCAAGTTGCCGCATCGCGGCCTACGGAAAGGGAAATAGAGATTTCATGGAAAAGGTCTACGGTTCCGCGGCAGAGGCCCTCGACGGGCTCCTGTTCGACGGCATGCTCATCGCGGCAGGCG
>CAZKYJ010000967.1:0-2314 GCA_964556355.1 uncultured Verrucomicrobiales bacterium
CGCCCCCAGCAGGTGGAGCCGCCCGGCAGGCAGACCGACCGGGAGCTCGACCGCCTCAGGCATCGACTGGCTCAAGGCTTCCGGCCGCGCTCCGCCCCGGAGGACGATGACGTTTTTCCCGTTTGCCCGGCCCGCCGGATCCGGCAGGGAGAATGGGATCCCATGGAACTCGGCGACGCCGTAGTCCCGCAAGGACACCCGGTCGGTGGCGCTGTCGCGCGCCTGGTAGACGCCCTGGCTCCCGTCGGCGGTGGCGGCCTCGCCGAAGGGGATCGCCTGGTAGCGCTTCGAACCGGCCTGGAGGTAGGCAATGAGGTCGCGCAACGCCTCCGCACCGAGGCCCTCGAACCCCTCCGGCATCAGCGAGCGACCGGTATCGACCTGCGATGCGATGGTGTCGCGCGGCACTTCGATTTCTCCGCCGGCATTGTGGAGGAAAAGGCTTCCCTCTGTCTCGCGGCTGATGGCTCCGCTGACGGTCTCCCCCGAGCGGAGCGCGATCGTCCACGCGTGGTAGCTTGGCTCCACTTCGCGGTTGGGATCAATGATGTGGGTGAGGAGCATCTCGGCGCTGTGGATACCCCTCGCATCGCGCACCGGCCCGACGGATTGCCCCTCGCCGCGGTACTGGTGGCAGACGGCGCAAGCCGCATAGAGCGCCCGCCCCGTCTCGACATCTCCCGGCTTCGCGATCTCGGGGAGGAGGCGCGCGACGAGGGCGTCCCGCGCCTCCGTCGCCCCCCGGACGCCTCTGGCAAAGTCGGCCGCACGGGCCGCCACTTCTTCGTCCGGATGATCCTCCAGGCGCGACAGCGAGGCCGGCCCCGCGATGGCCAACGGAACCCGGCCGTCTTCCATCGCCGCCAGGAGAGCCAGGGCCGATTCGCGGCGGCCCAGCAACCGCTCGAGAGCTTTGGCTTTGAGCCGGGGGCTCAGCGAGTCGAGGGCACCGATGAGGATCTCCCCGACCGGCGGGGCACCGTTCGCACACAGCGCCTCCAGGACAGCCCCGTCGCCCGCATGGGCAGCCAGCGCCTCGCGCACGGCAGGAGAGAGGGACGGCAGGCGTGCGAGGGCGACGAGCGCGGCGTCCCGATCGGCGGCGGGCGCCTCCGGTGACCGGGCGTAGGCGAGCGCCTTCTCGGCCGCTTCGTGGAGCCGCGCACCCTCCCGGGCATCCCAACTGGCCGCCGCGATCGGGAGGGCGGCCGCGAGAACGGCCGGCGAGTCGGCGGCGAGGATCCGTTCCAGGCTGGCGGTGGTGCCGGCGCCGGCCGAAAACTCCGCCGCCCCGAGCACCTGCAGCGCTCCGGCCACCTCCCGGGGACGGCCCGCCGCCCGGTCGGCCAGGACGGCAAGCATCGCCCCCAGCACCTCGGGCCGCTGCCGGTTCTGGTTGATGAGTGCGCCCACGAGATACGCGGGGCCGCCCGCGTCGAACAAACGACCCCAGACCGCGAGGGACTGCCCGACGGCGTTGCGGACGATCGCCGCCCGTGTCCAGGCGTCCTCCGGGTCGAGACCGACCAGCAGCTCGGCGGGGAGCGCCCGGTCTGGGGGAACCGCGGCGAGCAGCAGAAGCCGGGCACGCGGGTCGGATTCTCGCGTGATCTGTCCGGCGATGGCCGCCGTCACGTTCTCCGTGGCCAGGCGGGGATGCTCGGCCAGCACCCGCGCCACCGTGACCCGCTCGGCGGTCAGTTCGGAGCCGAGTGCCGCGCGAATATCGGTCTCTGCCAGTGCACCGGCGGCCGCGAGAAGCCAGAGGGCGTGGATCCGCGCAACACCCTCGACAACTTGCAGCTCACCGGCGACCGCCGCCAGCTCGTCGGGTTCGTCTTCGAGCAGGCGTTGGGCCTTGAAGCGGATCTCCCGATTGGGATGCCCCAGCGCCGCGACCCGTCCTTTCGTTGAGAGCAGGTCAAATCCCGGGAGCGCTTTCGCCTCCTTGTGCCGGAAGCGATAGATGCGTCCGAGCGAGTGGTCGCGGTCGGGGCGCGCCGCCTGGTTGTTCCACAGGTGGATCGGCCCGCGCGGATCATTGTGCAGTATCGCCTGGTTGTAGAAGTCGGTGACATAGAGGTCGCCATCTAGCCCGACGCGGGTATCGATCGGGCGGTGCCAGAAATCCCGGGTGGCAGAGAACTCCTCGTCCCTCACCTTTGCCGCCGAATAGGAGACCCCATCCGGCGCGATCGCCTCGTGGTGGACGATGTGCACCGTCGGCTCGCACGTGAAATAGCCCCGCGCCCACTCCTCGGGCCAGCTCCCTCCCTCGTAGAGGGCGCAGCCGCAGGCAGCCGTGAACGAGCCG
>CAZKYJ010000968.1:0-2311 GCA_964556355.1 uncultured Verrucomicrobiales bacterium
ACTCGACGACAACAAGCTCACCTACTTCCACGGAGGAAGATACAAACAGCTTTCCCAGTTTGGCGGGCAAGTCATTCCGGAACTCCTGGCGTAAGCGCATCGCAATCGTCGCAGACCAGAGATCCGAAGGAACATTCGGTCGCTCCGAACACGCCATGTTTCGTATCTCTCGGCGAAAGGCGGGTGCGCCCCGCGCTCACTCGGCGTCCGCGATCTTGATCCCGATCGACCGCATGCCCGAGCGGAGCTCCTCGGTGAGTTCCTCGTAGCTGCGCCCCCGCATGAGGTGCTCGGCCACGGCCTCGTCGTGTTTGGCGCGGTCGTTGGTATCCCGGATGGCGTCGAGGTAGGCGAAGAGGTGGGTCCCTTCGCCGTCGCCGTCCATGTGGTGGAAGAAATAGGCGAGGACGAGCGAGGAGTCGTAGTTGAGGCGGACCGACCCGCCGGAGGTAAAGGCCGCCGTCCACTGGGCACCCGTGATGTTCATCAGCTTGTCCAAGGGGAGGATTCTGAACTCCTTACCGTAGCGCGAGATGACGTTTTCGAGCCGGGAGCCCTGGCGGGTGAAAGAAAAGCGTCCGTTGCCGTAGTCGGCCAGCTCGACGTAGTCGGCCGAGCCTTCCACGTACCATGTCGGGAGCTTCCCCAGCCAGTGGTTCATCATCTGGTGGGTGATCTCGTGGATGAGCGTGCGGTAGTTCCGCGAGTCGTAGTCCACCGAGATCCGGCTGCCCACCATTTTTACCCCGAGGCTCCGGAGCGGGAGCATGAGCGACTTCTTGGACGACATGTAAACCCCCGCGGAGCCCGGCGTCGCGCCCGCCGCATAGTAGTCTTCGCTGTTCGTGAAGATCGTGGCGAGGAACCGCTTGCGCAGCTTCTCGGGACGTGGCCGGATGTCGAGCGGCAGCAGGCAGTTCACCAGGTAGGCGGCTTCGAAAACCTCGCTGAACTCTTTGACGGCCGCCACCCCGATGCGCGAGTCGCAGACGAACTCGTAGTGCTCGGACGCGTAGCGGTACTCGTTTTTCTCGTCGTCCTCCTTCAGGGTGATGACCTCCCCCCGATCTTCCAGCCGCACCGATCGCGGCCACTCGGCTTCCGCCGGCGGGCCGTCGTCGCCGTCGTCGCCGTCGTCCATGGCCTCCTGCTCCGCGACCCACTCGGCGACCCACTGCTGATCCTCCTCCGAAAGCGTGTCGATGGCCACGCTGGCCTCGTTTCCTCCGGGAAGGATCATGAGCACGTCGTTCCCCGAGACGCCGCCCATGGCGGCCTCCACCTGGCGGCCTTTGGCGTCGGTCCAGGTACGCTCTCCCCCGGCCGGGGCGAGGGCGGGCAGGAGCAGGGTCAGCGGTGCCAGGAATCGGAGGATTCCTCGGGGCGAGGGGGCGGGTGAGATCATGGTGGTGCCCGCAGGCTACCACGCCCGCACCCGCGGGATCAATCGGAATCGGGCGGCGGCACCGGCCCGCGGCGCGGGCGGCACGGTAGGACAATCCATGCGGAGATGGAGCCAACCCGCGCGCGGCAGCTTCGACGAGCGGTGGAATGGTCGCCGCGATCACCGACCATCCCGATGGAAATCCTTTTGCTCACCCTCTTCATCAGCGTGCTTCTCGCGCTGTTTTTCCTGGTTCTCTTCCTCGCCGGGCGCACCCGGCGCCACCTGAGCAGCCCGGAGAGCGACGCCCTGTTGCCCTTCGCTGATGACGCCCGCCGCCGACCCGCTCCGCCCCGCCGATGACCTCCGACAAGATCCTCGTCAACTACGATGACAAGAGCGTCCGGTGGTTCCTTATCGCCACCGTCATCTGGGCGCTCGTTGCCATGCTCGTGGGGGTTGTCGCCGCCCTCCAGCTCAGCTTCTGGGAGTTCAACGGCAAGTTCCTCGAACCGCTGACCTTCGGGCTCTTCAAAGCCGAAGGCCTCCAGTACATCACCTTCGGCCGCCTGCGGCCGCTGCACACCAACGCCGCCATTTTCGCCTTCGTGGGGAACATGATGTTCGCGGGCATCTACTATTCGACCCAGAGGCTCTGCAAGGTCCGGACGTTCTCCGATCGGCTCACGAAAATCCACTTCTGGGGCTGGCAGGCCATCATCGTCCTCGCCGCCATCACCCTGCCCGCCGGGTTCACGAGGGGCAAGGAGTACGCCGAGCTGATCTGGCCGATCAACCTGCTCGTCGTCATCGTCTGGGTGGTCTTCGCCTGGAACTTCTTCGGGACGATCCGGAGGCGGAACGAGCCCTCGCTCTACGTTGCCCTCTGGTTCTACATCGCCACTATCATCACGGTGGCGATGCTCT
>CAZKYJ010000969.1:0-2310 GCA_964556355.1 uncultured Verrucomicrobiales bacterium
GCTTCCGGAACGCGAGTGAACTGATGCCCGGGGAAGAAAGCCGGCCGCTGCCACGTCCTGGGATCGAAGGCAAATGTCCGCAGTCCCTGAGACAAACCTCGTCCGCCTCGCCGCGGCGCTGCTCGCCACCCTCGTCCTTTGTCTCGCCCCCGCCAGCGCCGCCGCGCTCGAGGAGGAGTCGCAGGATGAAGTGGATGGGGGGCTTGCCACCGCCGCCCCAGACGGGCTGCGGAAGCTGGGAGCACCCAGGCGGGGACGCAAGTTCGTCCCCGGCGAGTTGGTGGTCCGCTTCCGCTCCGAGGTCGGCCCCCGCGCCCGAAGCTCGCTGCTGGGTGCCCTGAACGCCACCACCAAGCGCAAGCTGCCGCTGCCCGGCCTGCAACTGGTGCGGATCGGCCGTCATGAAACGGTGCCGGAGGCGGTCGCCGCCTTCGAGCGCCGACCGCAGGTGCGCTACGCAGAGCCCAACTTCATCTACCGCATCGCCGCGACGACCCCCGACGATCCCCGCTACGGCGAACTCTGGGGCCTCAACAACACCGGGCAGAGCGTCAACGGCACCGCAGGCACTTCCGATGCCGACATCGACGCCCCCGAGGCCTGGGACACCACCACCGGGAGCAGCGCGGTGACGGTCGCCGTGGTCGACACCGGTGTCGCCTACGACCACCCCGACCTTGCGCCCAACATCCGGACCAACCCGGGCGAGAGCGGTTCTGGCAGGGAATCGAACGGGATCGACGACGACGAAAACGGCTACATCGACGACTGGCGCGGCTGGGACTTCGTCGACTCCGACAACGACCCCCGCGACTTCAACCTCTACGGCCACGGCACCCACGTGGCGGGGACGATCGGCGCTCGCGGCGACGACGGCCAGGGCGTGGTCGGCGTCAACTGGCAGGTCGGGTTGCTGCCGCTGCGGACTCTCGACGCCGAAGGGTTCGGCGCTAGCGCCGACATCGCCGCCGGATTTGCCTACGCGGGTGCCAACGGGGCGAAGGTGGTGAATGCGAGTCTCGGCGGTCCCTCGTTCTCCCTTGCCGTTTGGGACGCGATCTCGAATTCTCCCGACGCCCTGTTCGTCGTCGCCGCGGGAAATGCCGGGGGGGACAACGACACGAGCCCCTTTTACCCCTGCGCGTATGAGCTCCCGAATGTCATCTGTGTGGCCGCGACCACTCAGACGGATGACCTGGCCGAATTCTCGAACTACGGAGCGAGTGCCGTCGACCTCGCCGCGCCGGGAACGGATATCCTCAGCGCCCGGCCCGCGTCCCAAGGGGTGTTCAGCGAGGGCTTTGAGGAAGACATCAGCTCAAGTTGGAGCACCGGGGGCGTTCACGACACCTGGGCGCGCACGCCGGAGGCGGCGAACGGTGGCGGCTTCAGCCTCACCGACTCGCCCGGTGCCGACTACGTCGACGAAACCGACAGCTACGTGCACCTAGACGACCCCTTCGAAATCAGCGGTCCGATTGGCTGCCGGCTCGACTACGCGTTGGCGCTCGAAATCGAGCCGTTTTTCGACGCGCTCCTAGTGGAGGCATCGACCGATGGCGTGACCTGGACCACCCTCGCCGGCTGGTCCGGCACGAGCCTCGGAAAGTTCATCAACGCTGCCGATGACCTCTCCGCGTTCGTCGGGGAGAGCGAGCTCTTCGTTCGCTTCCGCCTCGTAAGCGACGAAAGCTTCACCTACGACGGTGCCCATATCGACGATCTCGACGTCCAGTGCCTCACTTCCACCTACCTAGGGGAAGAGTTCCGCTTCCTGAGCGGGACCTCGATTGCCACTCCTCACGTTGCCGGCGCCGCCGCCCTGCTCTTGTCGCAGGAACCTGGGGCGTCGCCCTACATCGTGAAGAGCAAACTCCTCTCCTCGGTGGACCCGCTGCCCTCCTTGGAAGGAAAGATGGTCAGCGGCGGCCGTCTGAACCTAGACAGTGTGCTTGACGCCCTGCCCCCGCCCCCGCCGGGGCTCACGTACGTCGCCAACGGCGGGCCGGAGATCCCGGTCAACGTGACTACGGCCGGGGACCAGGTGAACCCCGCCGTCGCGCCCGCTCCCGGCGGCGGCTTCACCGTCACCTGGGCGAGCGACGAGCAGGACGGCTCTGGTTTGGGCGTCTACGCGCGGCGCTTTGACGCGACCGGTGCTCCCTTGACCGGCGAGATCGCAATCAATGCGACCACCCAGGACGACCAGTTCAGGCCCGCGATCGCGCCCGACGGCAGCGGCGGCTTCACCGTTGCGTGGAACAGCGAAGGACAGGACGGTTCTGGTTGGGGCGCCTACGCGCGACGGTT
>CAZKYJ010000970.1:0-2306 GCA_964556355.1 uncultured Verrucomicrobiales bacterium
CATCGTCGATGAGAAACTGGAGCACCTCGAGTGGCGGCGCTTCGCCACCGGCCTCCACCAGCCGCTGGGTCTGGCCGTGGCCGAAGAAAAGATCCACGTGCTCGGGAGGGATCAGATCACCATCCTCCACGACCGCGACGATGACGGCGAGGCCGACTACTACGAGAACTTCACGAACCGCTACGCGAGCTCGGCGGGCGGGCACGATTTCATCACCGGGCTCGAACGCGATGCGGCGGGCAACTTCTATTTCGCCAGCGGCAACCAAGGGGTCTGTCGGGTGTCGCGCGACGGCTCGCGCATCGAGGTGCTGGCCACCGGGGTGCGCAACCCGAACGGGCTCGGGGTTTCGGCCGGCGGCACGATCGTCGTGTCTCCCCAAGAGGGGGACTGGACGCCGGCATCGATGGTCTGTCTGGTCGAGCCCGGTCGCCACTTCGGGCACAAGGGGCCCCGCGACGGGCGGGTCGACCCTCCCGCCTGCTACATCCCACGGGGGATCGACCATGCGACCGGCGGTCACGTCTTCGCCGAGAGCACCCGGTTCGGCCCGCTCGGCGGCCAGCTTCTCACCCTCTCGTGGGGGAACTGCCGCGCGCTCCTAACATTGCTCGAATCTGTTGATGGCATCGACCAGGGCGCGGTCGTCCCGCTCGAGGGCGAGTTTCTCTCGGGGGGCCACCGCGGTCGCATGAGCCCGATCGATGGCCAGCTCTACGTCACCGGCGCCACCGGCTGGGGCACCTACGCCACCCGCCCCGGCAGCTTCCAACGGGTGCGCTACACCGGGAAGCCCGCCCTCCTGCCCACCGCGTTTCATGCCCGCCGCGACGGCGTGATCGTCGGGTTTTCCGAGCCGCTCGACCCCGCTACGGCCAGCGTCGAGAGCGTTTTCGTCCAGCGGTGGAACTACGACTATTCCCGGAGCTACGGGTCGCCGGAGCTCTCCGTCGCCCGCCCGGAGGCGCCCGGTCACGACCCGGTCGAGGTCAGCAAGGTAAGCCTCCTCGACGGCGGGCGCAGCCTCTTCCTCGAGATCCCGGAGATGGCGCCGGTCGATCAGCTCCATATCTTCGCCCGCGTCCGCTCGCCGTCCGGCCGGGAGGTCCGGCGCGAGCTTTTCGCCACCGTCCACCGGCTCGGGCCGGCGGTGGGCGATCCCGCTAGGTTTTCCGGGGCTGCCCCGGATCTCCGCCGCGCGGGGAATGCCGGGGCGCGCACCGATGTGCCGGCCGCTCCCACCACGTTTGCCAAACGCCCGACCGACCGTGCTCTGGGCGGTCGCCCGATCACCATCCGCTGTCTCAGCGGCCTCCGCTTCGACCAGGCCGAGGTCACCGTGTCCGTGGGCGAGCCGGTGTCGCTCACCCTGGAGAACACCGACGTGATCCCGCACAACCTCGTCATCGCGCAGCCGGGGAGTAGCGCGGCGGTGGGCGAGCGAGCCGCCCGGATGTTGGCGGAGCCCGGCGCGCTCGACCGCCAGTACGTGCCCGAGATGGATGCCGTGCTTTACCACACCCTCGTCCTCGACCCCGGGCAGGCGGACACCCTCTACTTTCGGGCACCGGCCGAGCCGGGGGACTACCCATTCCTCTGCACCTTTCCCGGCCACTGGCTCCTCATGAACGGGGTGATGCGGGTTGCCCCGTAGGCCGGCTAGCACAGCTGGTAGAAGTGCGCAGCGAACGGTGCAAGATCACCTACCACCAGCCCGGTACGCGCCAGGGTCGGCGGGTCGGCCGCCAGTTCCCCGGAGCTTCCGAAGGTGCCCACGAAGTCGATCGACCGCGGCCCCGAATGCCCGATGAACCCCAGGGCATGGTCGGGGATGACGACCGCCACATCGTGCAGCGTGGCCTCCGGGTGGAAGTTCGCAATGCAGAGGAAGGCCTGCCCGGTCCCGCGGTCAAAGCGCAGGAAGGCGTAAAGCCAGTGGCCGGAAACCGGCTCGTCCCCCACGCGCCCGAATCTTTCGTTTTCCCTGTTGGCGTGGTTGAGCCCGTAGAACTCCCCGTCGGTAAACGCCGGTTCCCTGAGCACCGCGAACAGGTTCCGGTACCAGTCGCGAAGGTCTTTTTGCTGGTCGGATAGCCCCGCCCCGTCGAACGCCCGCCCGTTGACCCATTTTTGGAACTCGGGCATCGCGGTGTAGTCGAAGATCGAGGTGCGCCCGTCGTCGCCGCTGAAGCCTTCTTCCCCGATGGCCGGTTCGCCGACTTCCTGGCCCGAGTAGAGCATCAGCGCGGCACGGCTCATGCCGAACATCACTGCCGCCGCCGGCTTGCCCGCACCCATGCCCAGCC
>CAZKYJ010000971.1:0-2300 GCA_964556355.1 uncultured Verrucomicrobiales bacterium
CAACACTGGCGGTTCGTCGTCGTCACGGACCCCGCCGTCCGCCAAGAAATCCGCGCCCACGCGTGGGACCAGGCGCAGGTGACGGACGCCTCGATCCTTATCGTCATGTGTGCCGACAAGCTGGCCTGGCAGAAGGATCCGGCGCGCTATTGGAGGAATGCGCCGCAACCCGTGCAGGATTTTTTGGTGCCCGCCATTCCCCCTTACTACGAGGGGCGTGAGCAGGTGCAGCAGGACGAGTGCATGCGCTCGTGCGGGCTCGCCGGCATGGCCATCATGCTGGCCGCCAAAGAGATGGGGCTGGACTCCTGCCCGATGGACGGGTTCGACTTCGATGCCGTGGGCAAGATCATCGGTCTACCCCACGATCACGTCATCAGCTTCATGATCGCGGTCGGCAAGGGCACCCAGCCCGCCTGGCCGAAACCGGGCCAGCTCGCCTTCGACGAAGTGGTGGTCCGCGATCGCTTCAGCTGAGCGGCGAGGATTCCTTCCGACGGATGACGGCCATGTGGCGGTCCGCCGATTTGCCCGGGTAGTCGAGGGGAAGGCTGTCGGGGTTCGCCTCCGAGACGAGCACCTCGCCACCGAGCGCCCGGATCATCTCGAGGGCGATCAGGTGCTCCCGGTCGAAGTAGGAGGTGATCACGAGCAACCCGTCGGGATCCGCGAGCCGTTCGAGGGCGAACGCGTAGATCTGCCGCCACGCAGCGCGGTCATTCCAGACGTTCTGGTGCCGGACAAAGATGATCTCGTAGGCGTCAGGGATCTCGCGGTAGCCCGTGAGGCGGGTGGCGTCGTCGGCGAAGAACTCGACGGTTGCCGCCCGCTCGCGCTCCTCCTTCACCACGGGGATTCCCGCCCCGCGGAAGATCGCTTCGGTGGCGGCATACCTGCGGCGTGCTTTGTCGATTTCCTGGCCCCGCAGATCCATGCCGAAAAAACGGAGGCTGCGGGTGCCGCCGCCGCCAAAGTAGGCGGCCAGCACGGCACCCTCGATGCACGGACCGCAGGCCAGGTTGAGCAGCCGGATGGGATCGGGCGGCGCCCATCGGGCCATGGCCAGCGAGCGCTCGAGCAGGTTCCAAAATGCCAGCAGCTCGCGGCGGACGAGCCCGCTGGAGGCCAGTTCCTCCCCGAGGTCGTCGAGGACATGCTTAGGCAATTCCGATTTCGGGAGCCCGCCGGTGAAATGCCCGACCAGCGCATCGACGACGGGATTGGGATCGGGAGGAAGGTTCTCGGGCATCGGTCGCGGTGGCACGGTGCCGGATCCGGAGGCGGGGTCAAGGAAGAGAAGGGCCGCTAGGGCCTCCCTGCCGGTCGCTGGCCGTCCGGCGCGCGCCCCCCGAAGCACGGCTTGACCTGCTTTGCCCACCGGTTGTCGCGCCCCCCATCGTCCGCTCGCGCGAACGCGGATCAGTGCGAGGTTCGCGGCATGCGTTCCCGTTGGCTCAGGCGATTTCCCCTCCCGTTGTTCTTGATCGGGGTGGCGATCTCGTTCGTCATCATCGAGTACCCCCCGCTGACGGTTTCCTACGGGCTGGGGAGCGAATCCATGAAACGGGCGGAGTTCTATCCGCTCTCGTCTTTCCCGATGTACTCACGTTTTTCGGACAGCCCCGTCGTGGTCTACGTGGCCGACGGTGACGGCGTCCCGCTGGCTTCCCTCATCGATTTCGTGGTGCGGACGAGCATCCTGAAAAAGTTCTATGACGGCGAACTGCGGCGGATCAAGGAGGAGACCGGGGTTCCGATGAGCGCGATGACGATGGAGCAAAAACGGCCCGCGGGGGACGCCACACTCCGGCACATGGTCGAGCATATCGCTCCGCCGACGGCACCGACCGGGCAGCCGTTGACCCTCTACGAGCTGGTCATCGGGTTCGGGGACGGCGAGCACGGCATCGCCACCGAATCGACCAAAGTCGGGGAGTGGCGCCCATGAGCTGGAAGCCGCAGTTCGGAAAGATTGATTTCGCGCGCTGGGAGTGGCTGGTGATGCGGGCGCTCTTTGCGTGGTTCGTCGTCCGCCCCACCGTGGTGCTCCACTTCGAGCACCCCGTGGGCACGCCGGTGCCGGTGGGGATCTGCCAGTTCCTGGAGCTGGGGTTTGTGACTGGCGGGGCCTGGGCCGCGGTGCTGCCTTGGGTCGGCTACGCGCTGCTGGCGCTCTACATCGCGGGCGCGCTGCCGCTGGTGTCGACGGCCCTGCTCCTCGCGATGCACGTCATCTACGGGACGGTGATGAACTCGCAGGGAGCGATCCACCACACGGCGCAGATCGCGGGCTACGTCTT
>CAZKYJ010000972.1:0-2297 GCA_964556355.1 uncultured Verrucomicrobiales bacterium
GCATCGACCAACTCCCCAACACCGGAGACGCCAATGTCCTCGCCGCCCGCCGCGCCTACAACTGGGAGGGAGCCTTCGTCTACGACGGCGAGGTCTACGACCACATCCGCGCCCGGCTCCGCGGGGGGAATAGCCGCTACCAAGAAAGCGGCAAGCGGCACTTTAAGTTTCGCTTCAACAGCGGCAGCTACTTCCAGGCGCGCGATCAGAACGGCGACCCCTACCCCACCAAATGGCGGATCTTCAATACCAGCCGCATGTTCGGTAACCTCGGAGGTGCCGCCTGGGGTCTCCCCGAACTCGTCGGTGCAAAACTTTGGGAGCTCGTCGATATCCCGGCGCAACACCACCACTATTTCCACTTCCGGGTCATCGACGGGGCCGAGGAGGCACCCGACCAATACGGCGGCGACTTCTGGGGGCTCAGCCTCGCCGCCGAGCGTTACGATACCCGGTTCCTCGACGCCCACGGCCTCGAAAAGGGCAATCTCTACAAGATGTCCGACTGGTTCTTCGACGGCGAGAACCAGCAGCGCTACCAGGCACCCAACGCGGTCGGCGCCCAGGAGGACTACAACGATATCCACCGCAACACCAACGGATCCCAGACCCAGCAGTGGCTCGAGCAGCGAATTGATATCGACCGCTGGTACCGCTACAACGCGGTGCAGGAAGCCATTCGTCACTACGACCTCTTCCCGGAACCATTCGGACGCCACCGGATGAAAAACCTCGTTTGGTACTTCGAACCAGACGCTTCCAACCCGAACGGCAAATGCGTCTTCCTCCCCTATGACTGGGACGCAAGCTTCGGCCCGACTTTCAACAACGGCTACGACCAGATGCACAACGCCATCTACCATCGCGTCCAGATCTCCGGTTTCCCCGCAGGCTTCCAAAAACCCGAAATGATCACGGCGCATAAGAACGTATTGCGCGCGTTCCGTGACCTGATCTGGCAGGAAGACCAGCTCAACCCCATGATCGATGACTTCGCCTCTCAGGTTCTCACTTTCGCCGAGGCCGATCGCGACCGCTGGCGCTTCGCCCCGGCCAGCGAGGGAACGCAGAACGACATCCCCATCACCATCAAGGTGCAAGACATGAAAAACTTTGCCTTCGTGGGCGGATCATGGCCAAACAGCGGGGATCCGATCATCGATCCGAACTCCCGCGACACCGGTATCTCCGGCCAGCAGGGTCGCGACGCCTACCTCGACATCTTCGCCCGCGACACCGCGATCCCGAACACCCCGACCATCACCTACGCCGGCGCACCAAACTTCCCGACCGATTCGCTCGCCTTCGCCACGACCGGTTTCAGCGACCCGCAGGACCAGCCGGGCGCGGGAACCTTTGGTGCCATGGAGTGGCGCATCGCCGAGATCACCGACCCGAACGCTCCGGCCTTCGACCCGCTGGAGCCGCGCCACTATGAAGCGACGGCGACCTACGAGTCCGGGGTGCTGCCCACGTTCGCCGACCAGGTCGCCATCCCCGCGACGGCGACGAAAGTCGGGCGCACCTACCGCGCCAGGGTGCGGTTCCGCGACACCACGAACCGCTGGAGCCACTGGAGCGCGCCACTTCAGTTCACCACTTCGGAGCCGGCCATCCTGCAGTCGCTCGTCGACCACCTCGTCATCAGCGAGTTCATGTATCACCCGACCAACCCGACGGCGTCCGAGGCCTCCGCCGGCTTCGTCGAGGACGATTTCGAGTTCATCGAAGTCTTCAACAACAGCGCGACGCTCACCTTAAATCTCACCGACGTCCGTTTCACCAAGGGGGTCGATTTCGACTTCGCCGGGAGCGCGATCACCAGCCTCCCGCCCCGAAGCCATGCGCTCGTCGTCAGGAATACCGCCGCCTTCGATGCCCGCTACGGCCCCGGCCACCCGGTGGCGGGCGCTTGGGAACTCGGCGACAGCCTCAAAAATAGCTCGGAACGCCTCAAACTTTCGCACGGTGCCGGCACGCCGATCCGGGATTTCGACTATTTCGACAGCGCCCCCTGGCCCACCGCTGCAGACGGTGGAGGCTACTCGCTCGTCCTCCGCGACCCACTCGCCTTCCCCGCTCTCGACCACGCGGATCCGACGAGCTGGCAAGCCAGTTCCGCGGTCAACGGGAGCCCGGGCATCGCCGAGCCCGCGGGAGCATTCCTCGCCTGGATGACCGCCAACGGGTTCACCGATCCCGACGCCGACCCCAATGATGACGGGATCACCCACTTCCTCACGTTTTGTCTCGGCGCCGATCTCATCGCAGGGTGCGATCCTCTCGACGCCCTCCCC
>CAZKYJ010000973.1:0-2295 GCA_964556355.1 uncultured Verrucomicrobiales bacterium
GCTCACTCGCCTCCCGGGCGACCACCGCGCCACATTTCCGCTCGATCAACGTATCGGGAATGCCCGCCAACAGCGAGACCTGCCCCCAGCGGATGCCTTCCAGCCAATCGCCTTGCTCCCGCAAGGTGTTCCGGAGCGTGGGAACGACCCGCTGGAACAACAGGGCAAAACCGGTGGCATATTGCCGCGCGATCAAGTCCCGTTCGGCGGCCTCCCCCATCGCTCTCATCAAGTCCACCTCACGCGTGTGCCGAACATCCATCACATCGACTTCACCCAGTCCTCCCGGTTCCGCTTCTCGAATCGCCTGGAAGACCAAGGCCCCATCGGCCGCATTCAGTTCCGCCAATTGCTCGACCAGCTGACCGTGAAGGGCTTCAATCGGATCGGAATTGCCGAGACCGGACGAAGAGCGAGCCGAGGAAGCTGGCTGTCGTCGGGCAGCCAAAACTAAGGGCGTAAGAAGCAAGATCATACCCAGGTTGACATTGCTTTGGCATTGCCCGCGGGTCGCTCGAACGGCCGCCAGCACCAGCTCGCCGAGTCGATCGGCGTCGCTCTCCATGACCGGTGCGATCGCCGAGGCGGCCGTTTGGAAATCCTGGTACGTCAAATCCGCGAAGGAAGCCGTTGGATGCACGTTCCCGGCCTTGACCGCGGTCGCTTCCAGCAGACAAGCCCACAGCGTCCGATCCCCCATGCCAGCGATCTGACGGCGGAGGGCCGTGAGGCATTTCGCGTGGGGAGAGGAAGTGGTCCGTTCCGTCACGTTCGCAGCACCTTGCTTTGATCAGGAGGAAGCTGGCGACGAAGCGGATGGCTCCGATGCCGTCGTCGGCGCGGCGGGGAGCGGGTGGGCGTCGAACCAATGCTCCATACCGTCGAGCACTTCTTCCGTGGCATCTTCGATGACATAGTGCCCTGCGTCCTCGATTTCCAGAGTCTCCGCATGGGGCCAGCTCTGCTGAAAACGCCGCAGGCATTCGGGACGAAAACACCAATCTTGCATGCCCCAGATCAAGCGGATCGGCAGATGGGCAAGCGTAGACAACCGTTGCTCCAACGATGCCAACAGGGAATAGGTCGGGTGGCTGGCCGACATGGGAATATCGTCGACAAAGCGTTGAATGGCGACGCGATCGCGCCAATTCCCGTAAGGTGCCAACAGCCCTTGGCGAACGACTGCGTCGAGCTTCCGGCGAGACATCGCCATCTGCAATGCGGCTCTGGCGAAGGCGTTACCGCCACGGACCGCGGCGGGTCCGACCAACGGCCAACGACAGACGGCAATCCTCTTAGGCAGATAGGGTGGAGGAAAGGCTCCGGTATTCAGCAACACGATGCGAGCAAAACGCTGGGGTTGTTCCACCGCAGCCGCCAAGCCGATCGCTCCCCCCCAATCATGCGCTAGCAAGGTGATCTGTTGCAGATCGAGTCGCTCGATCAGGTTCAGCAAATTGTCACGATGCTGCCGCAAGCAATAATCGTAATGTTGAGGTTTGTCGCTGAGCCCACAGCCGAGATGATCGACGGCGATCGTTCGATAGCGATCGCGAAAGCGGAGCAGGACATTGCGCCAGTAAAAACTCCAGGTTGGGTTGCCGTGCACCGCCAGCAGTGGCGGTCGTCCCGATTCGCTCCCTTCATCCAGGAAGTGATACCGATGGGGGCCGAGATCAAGCCAATGGGATGCGAAGGGGTAGGCACTACGCCAGGAAGTATCAGCCGCTGCCGTCATTTTTTAACCTGTGCAAAGTTTTCCCGAGGCAAAGGGGCCAGGGGGATCGTCGCTAACCGTTTTCCTCGATTAACCGCTGGAAGGAAACCCACCGCCGGCCCCGGGAGCGATGGTTTTCTGGTGAACGGCCTCGTACGGCACGGTCCCCCAGGGTCGACCGTCACCACATCGTGTTTATCGCCGAAGAGGCCTGGGAAAGACTCCCCATCCTGCTACGATCCCTCTATGAATGCACCCCGTCCGAAGACCGCAGCTGCCCCAGGAGATCGGCCTAATGCGGCGGATGCCATCGTGGAAACGCGACAACTGACAAAGCGTTTCGGACACTTTGCGGCTTTGACCGAGTGTTCGGTCCAGGTTCGGCGGGGCGAAGTGTTTGGTCTGCTCGGTCCCAACGGAGCGGGCAAGACGACTTTTCTGCGGCTGCTGCTCGGATTTCTCTTTCCCACCAGCGGGAAAGCGTTGGTTAACGGCATCGATTCGGTGGTGGATAGTGTGGCGGTCCGCCGGGCCGTTTCGTATTTGCCGGGTGACGCGCGTCTGCCGCGGCATATGAA
>CAZKYJ010000974.1:0-2289 GCA_964556355.1 uncultured Verrucomicrobiales bacterium
AGCCCAAGCGCGAGATGAACCGCGTCTACCGCAACGTCGTGGACCTCCGCTTCGAGGATGCCACCGGGAGCTGGGGGCTCGGCTTCGTCGGCATGAGCTACGGTGCGGCCACCGCCGACTTCGACCGCGACGGGCGTCCGGATCTCGTCGTCTGCAATCTCGACGACCCGCCCAAACTCTACCGCAACACCGGCACGACCGGGCACGTTCTTGCCGTCAAGCTCCGGGGTAAGGGTGGTAACACGGCCGGGATCGGAGCCACCGTGCACGTCTCGACGCCATCCGGCCAGCAGGTGCGCACCCTGGTCCCGTTTACCGGTTTTGTTTCGAGCAGTGAACCCCAGCTCTTTTTCGGGCTCGGTGAGGATCCGACCGTCCGATCGCTGAGAGTCGTGTGGCCGGGGGGCAAGGAGGATCTTTTTCGCGACGATCTGCGCGCTGATGCTCTCTACGAGATCGCCGAAGGTTCCGGCGAATCGATCATGCACGGGGCGCCCGCACCGCGATCGACGCCTTTCGAACCTGCAGAGACCCTCGGCACCGTGACCCATAGCGAGCGGATCTACGAGGACACTGTCAGGCAGTCGCTGCTCCCCAACAAATACTCCCAGCTCGGTCCGGGGATGGCCTGGGGCGACATCGACGGGGACGGTGATGACGATGTTTTCGTCGGCGCGGCGCGCAGCAGCGTCTCCCGCCTGCTCTTCAACGAGGGCGCCGGCAGGTTCGTCACCAAGAGCTTTGATCCCTTCGAGGCCGACAAGGATGCCGAAGACATGGGCGCGGTCTTCTTCGACGCCGACGCCGACGGCGACCTCGATCTCTACGTCGCTTCCGGCAGCTACGAATACGACGCGGGCGAAGCGTCGCTCGCAGACCGTCTCTACCTCAACGCGGGCGACGGATCTTTCTCCCGTGCCCCGGACGGGGCACTCCCGGATCTGGCGGTGTCATCGAGCGCGGTCGCCGCCGTCGACTTCGACCGTGACGGCGACCTCGACCTTTTTGTCGGCGGGCGTCTCGTCCCGGGTGCGTTCCCGGAAACGCCACGATCCGTCCTCTTGGAGAACCGCTCGTCGGCCGGTGCCGTCGCGTTCGTCGACGCGACCGGGCGACGCGCCCCCGGGCTTGGAGCGGTCGGGCTCGTCACCTCGGCGCTGTGGAGTGATGCCGATGGCGACGGGTGGAACGACCTCCTCGTCGCCACCGAATGGGGGCCGGTTCACCTGTTCCGCAACGCCGGTGGGATGCTCGAGGACGCCACCGAGGCGAGCGGGCTCGGTGCCCGCTCCGGCTGGTGGAACAGCCTGATCGCCGCCGATTTCGATGGCGATGGCGATTTCGACTACGCGGCCGGGAACGTTGGCCTCAACACCAAATACCACGCCAGCGCCGAGCACCCCGTCGCCATCTACTACGGTGACTACGAGGGCGACGGCACCCGCGAATTGGTCGAGGCCGAGTTCGAGGACGGCACGCTTTTTCCCGTGCGCGGCAAGAGTTGTTCCACCCGCGCCATGCCCCACCTGGCCGGGAAATTCACCACCTACGACCAGTTCGCCCGAGCCACCCTACCCGAGATCTACGAGCCGGCGGCCCTGCAGGCTTCGGATCAGTTCACCGCGGACACGCTCGAGTCCGGGCTTTGGCTCAACGAGGGGGGATCGTTCACGTTCCGCGCGTTCCCGCGGCCCAGCCAGCTCGCCCCGGTTTTCGGGATGGTGGCAGGAGATTTCGATGGCGACGGGGATACCGACCTCGTCGCTGGCCAGAACTTTTCCATGCCGCAGTTCGAGACCCCGCCCTACAGCGGGGGGCTCGGCGTCTTTCTTGCGGGAGATGGCTCGGGCGGATTCAGGGCGCTCCGTGCGGACGAGAGCGGGATTTCCGTTCCCGGCGATGCGCGGGCGGTGACGATGGCGGATACGGATGGCGACGGGCGCGACGAGGTCTTTTTTGCGCGCAACAACGCCGCCGTCCTCGGGTTCTCCACCACGGCTCCGACCTTCCATGTCCGGCTGCGGGACCACGCGGGATCTGCGGTCGTCCCGGGTGCGCGCGTCACCGTCGGCACCAGTAGCGGGCGCGACCTGGTCTTCGAGTCCGCGGCCGGCGGCGGCTACCTTTCCGCCTCGGCCCCTTCCGTGCGCGTGCGGCTCCCGCAGGGGGAGAGTGCGAAAACGGCCGAAGTTCGCTGGCCGGACGGGACGATTTCGTCCGGCGCCGTCCCACCGGTGGCGACCGACTTCGAACTCGTGATGCCGGCGCCCTAGAGCGATTCTCAGAAGT
>CAZKYJ010000975.1:0-2281 GCA_964556355.1 uncultured Verrucomicrobiales bacterium
GCGATCTTTCTCGACGACATGCGGGGGAAGATCAATATGGTGCCGCTCGCCTTCGGGATGGTCGCCTACACCACCGGGCCGATGCTGGGCATCTTTTTGGCGGCGCTTTTCCGGCTCCGCGGGAGCGTGGGCGGCCTGGTCATCGGCTTCGTCATCTCGTTCTTTCTCGTGCTGCTGGTGCGCACCGACGCCTACAACATTCTGGCGAACTTCGGCAAGCTGTCGCCTGCCGATCTCCCGGATTGGTGGGTGGTCTCGGGGGCCGGCGGCGGGGGGTTCAAGGCGGACTTCGGGTTCGCGTGGATGTATCCCATCACCACCTTCGTGACCCTCGGTTGCGGTGCCTTGGCCGCCCGGTTGAAGCGTCCGTAAGCGAACCGATCCGACCCGAAAATTTTATAAAAGGAGGGTGGGGTGCTGGCGTTGAACGCCCTACGCTTTGCCGGGGCGCGATTCTTCTTAGAAATGACGATCATTTCACCGAAATTCATTTGTGTTTTTGGCCGTCACTCGCTAGCCTGACGGCGTGACGCCGCCCGTTCTCCCCAACCCCGATTCGAGTGAAAAAAAGGGCCGTGGGAAGCGAGAATCTTCTTGCGCTTTCCCCGTGATGAGCACTCCCCGAACGGAACGGGTTCGGAGCTTCGAATACCGGGAATTCCGGATTCTCGCGTCGCGTTTACTGCGGTTAGACCCCTGATTATTAGAGGGTTACGTCATTTTTTTGACCTGGCTGCTCCCCGCCTTCCCCTACGAAGTTTATAGTAATGTTAGACCATAAGAAGCCCCAGCAAACCAGCCCTGATCAACGGGTTGTGATCGCCGCCCCCGAAGATGTTTCGTTCGGTCCGGTGCACGAGGAAACCGGGGCGGCAGCGGCCGAGATCTGGGAGCGTGTTTCTGGATATGTTAGAGCGAGTGTCAGCGAGGATACCTTCGACCGCTGGTTCTCCCTCTCGAGGCTCGTTGCGGTATCCGATGAGCGCGCGGTTTTGGGGGTCCCGAACGAGATTTACCAGGTGTGGATCGAGTCGAACCACCTCGGCCAGCTGAAGGCGGCGCTGCACCTTGCCACGAACCGGGTTCTCGATGTCGAGTTCTGCTGCATGCCGGAGCTCGACGCCGATCCCGCGGCGGTGGAGGCCGAAGGGCGGGGGGCGGATCTCTCGGTGGTGGCGGTGGCGGCCCCGTCGGCCCCGGCCGTCGCGGCCCCGGCCGTCGCGGCGGTGGCCACGCGACCGAAAGTGGTGCGCGCCCGGAAAGTGGAGGCGGCGGCGGACCGGCGGAAGTTCGCCAAAGCCATGGACGAGGCCGGGCTGCAGGGGGACCATTCGTTTGAGAGTTTCGTCCAGGGCGAGAACAGCATGTTCGCGGTGGCGGCGGCGCAGGCGGCGGCCGACCGTCCCGGCAAGATCTACAACCCCCTGTTCATCTACGGCAAGACGGGTCTCGGCAAGACCCACCTCACCCAGGCCATCGGCCAGGCCATCCTCGCCAAGGGCAAGCGCAAGCGTGTCCGCTACGTGACCGCCGAGTTTTTCGTGAACGGGTTTATCGAGGCGCTCCGCGCGGGGACGCTCGCCGACTTCCGCAAGACCTACCGCGAGCTCGATGTCCTCCTCATCGATGACATCCAAATGATCGCCGGCAAGGAAAAAAGCCAGGAGGAGTTCTTTCACACCTTCAATCACCTGGCCAACGGCGGCTGCCAGATCGTGCTGACCAGCGACTGTGCCCCCTCGGACATCCCGACCCTGCAAGAGCGCCTCGTCTCCCGATTCCACTGGGGGTTGACCGCCGTGCTCGAGGTGCCCGATGTGGAGACCCGCACCGCGATCCTCCGCAAGAAGGTCGAGAGCTGGGCGGTGCCGATCGGCGACGACGTCCTCGATTTCATCGCGCAGAACATCCGGAGCAACGTGCGCCGGCTAGAGGGTGCCCTGACCACCGTGGCCACCCACATCTCGATGGATCCCGCGCGAAAGCTGAGCGTCCAGGAACTCGAGATCCTCCTCAAAGGGATCCTCGCGGACGAGCGCACCGGCCCGGTTTCCATCAGCCGCATCCAGGCGGTGGTGGCGAAGAAGTACGACATCCGCCTGGCCGACATGACCAGCCGTCGCCGCCCGAACAGTATCGCGATTCCACGGATGATCGCGATGTACTGCGCCCGGAGGCTCACCGAGCTTTCCTACGAGGTCATCGGCGACGCCTTTGGCGGGCGGGACCACGGCACGGTGATGCACGCCTACCGGAAGATCGTGACCCGGATGAAGGAGGA
>CAZKYJ010000976.1:0-2279 GCA_964556355.1 uncultured Verrucomicrobiales bacterium
CCGGGCGGGCAGCCGGGCCGTCTGGGTTGGTGCGGCTGCTAACGGTCGTGCGGATGGTGATGATGAAATCGCCGCTGACCTCTTTGAAAACGAGGACGCCGCGCATGTTGGCGAACCAGCCGGAGCTGTAGGGAGCCAGCCGCATGTGCCCGACGGTGGAGGTGTCGATATCCCAGGTCTCCAGCTGGTCGGCGTCCCAGCCTTCCACGTCGTTGAGGCGCTGCCACGAGCCGAGGGACGCGGCGGAGTCGAACTCGTCGGAGAGGGGCTCGAGGTCGTCAGCGAGCAGCGGGGCGCCGAGGGAAAAAAGGGCGGTTAACAGGCGGACAGTCATGGCTGGGCAAGGAGGTGGGAGACGAGCTCGGGGATGGCGGATGGTGGGAAGCGCCTGAGGAAGGAGGCACGGGTGAGCGCCTGGTCGTCCGGGCGGATGCGGGACGGCCGTAGCTCGGCGTCGCTCCGGTAGCCGCCGACAAGTTCGGCGAGCTCTGGCAGCCACCGGCCCGCGCCGGCGGGGTGGGAAACCAGCGGGCGGAACCAAACCTGGCCGTCCCGGGTGACGATGGCGAAGCGGCTCCCATCGGGCGAGAACATCGCATCGACGATCCCGTTGGCGCCCCCCCCGACGAACTCCGGGCTGGCGGGCGAGCCCCTAGCGGCATCCCATAGCCGGACGCTCCCGTCCCATTTTGCCGATAGCAGCCAACGTCCATCGGGGCTCACGGCGCCGCCCGCGAGGTTGCCGCCGGTAGGGATCGTGCTCCGCGGGCGGGCGCCCGGGGCATCGAGATCCCAGACGTAGAGGCTCCCGTCTTCGCAGGCGGTGGTGAGCAGGCCGCTATCGTCCGTCGGGCAGATCGCGTTGACGGCGTTTCCGTGGTCCAGGCCGCGGAGCCGCTCGCCCTCCGGGACCGACCAGACGTTGACGCTGTAGGCCGAGGAGGTGAGAAGGATTTCGTGGCCGTTCCGGCGGGAGAATGCGAGGCCCTTAAAATATCCGGTCGAGCGCAGGAGCGGGGTGGCTGGAGTGCCGTCGGCGGCGTTCCAGACGCGGGAATCACCGTCTTCGACCATGGTGGCGAAGCGCGACCCGTCCGCGTTGGCGACCAACATCATCACCTGGGTGCCGTGCGCGGCGATCTCGTAGAGCAGCTCCCCGGTGCTAGCGTCCCAGGCCCACGCGCGCCCCTCCGCCCCGGCAGCGACGACTCCCCGACCTCCGGAGACGTAGGCGAGGGAGTAGATATTCGTTCCGCCGACCGATGACGCCGAGCGGAGCTGCCCGTCGGCAAGGTTCCATATCCGGACCTCTCCGTCATTGCATGCGGTGGCGAGAGCGGTGCCGTCGGGCGAGAACGCGACGGCATCGACGCTGCCGGGGTGGAGCAATTGGGGGCACGCCGGCCGCGCATCGGCCGCGGTGACGACGGCCACCTTCCCGTCGGCGTAACCGCTGGCAAAAAGCCGGCCGCGGGGAGACCATGCGGCCGCGCTGGCACCGGCACTGCCTCCGGCGAACCCGACGCCGGGAACGGCGGCGGGCTTCTGCTCCCATGCCGTGACCACCCCGTCGAAGGCGCAGGTGACGATCCCGCCCGTACCGTCGAACGCCACGTCGGAGAGGCCGACGGTGCCCGCCATCTCGCCGCCGATGGGGCGCACGGAATGGACGTCCCAGAGCCGGGCGGTGTGATCGGAGGATGCCGTGGCGAGCACGTTGCCGTCGGCAGAGAATGCCACGCTATGGATGATGTCGCCGTGGTGGGTCATGGTCTCCCCGAACGGCATCCCATCGGCCAGCATCCACAGCTGCGCCGTGCCGTCGGCTGCGGCCGAGACGAACCCTTGGTAAACCGGTGAGAGGGCGAGGGTGGACACGGGCCAGTCGTGACCTTTCACCATGCGCACCGGGTCGGATTGGCCGTCCCGCCAAATCCCGACCCGTCCCGAGGGCGTGCCGACGACCACCGTCCTCGCGTCCGCCGTCGCCGCCAGTTCGAGTACCGGTTCGCTGGTCTCGAAGAGTGTCGTCCCGTCGAGGGTGACCGTGTTCGACTGGGTTGTTGCCAGGACGTGGGATCCATTTCCAGCGAACGAAACCCTGAGCTGGGGCGATGCGCCGGGAACCTTCAAACGCTCCGCCCAACCGGCTCCGTCGTATTCCCAGGTGGCCAGGGTCGTCCACGCGAGAGCGGCGGCGGCCCGGCCGTCCGCCGCGGCGGGCGAAGTGGCGCCGAGCGCGGGGAAGTGGGTCACGCTGTCGTCGTAGACGATGGCCA
>CAZKYJ010000977.1:0-2279 GCA_964556355.1 uncultured Verrucomicrobiales bacterium
GGGCGCGTGAGGAAGTCGTCCACATGGAGGCGGGGATCGCCGTCCTCGAAGTGGTCATCACCATCGCCCCGCTCCTCGGATTGCTGGGAACCGTCAAAGGGCTCGTCGGCGTCTTCTCCGCACTCGGGGCGTCGGGCATCGCCGCCGGAGGCGACCCGGCCGGCATCGCCCTCGGCATCGCCGAGGCACTCAACACGACGATCGCCGGGCTCGCCGTCGCCGTCCCGGCCGTCGTCGCCCACAGTTACTTCTCCAAAAAGATCGAGCGCTTCGCCGTCCGCATGGAGGTGCTCGTCGGCAAGGTGCTCACCGCCCGCTTCCGCGCCCCCGGCTACGAGGCCTGAGACCCGTCCGCCGCCATGCAGTTCTACATCAAAAAGCGGACCACCCCGGTCGTCCCCATCGTCTCGCTGATCGACATCTTGGCCATTCTCCTCATCTTCTTTATCGTCACCATGACGTTCAAGGAGCGGAAAGCCATGCTGGCCATCGACATCCCTGCCACCAAGACCCTCGTCACCGGCTACGAGACCCGGGACCGCCTCGCGATCTCCGTCACTGAGGACGAGGAAGTCTACCTCGCCGACCGGCAGTTCGAGCCGGGGGAGCTCGCCCTCGCCCTGACCCAGCTCAAGGCAACCCGCCCCAACGTCCAGCTCGAACTCAAGGCCGACGAGGCCGTCCCGTTGAGGCTCCTCGTGCTGGTGTGGGACGCCGTCACCACCGCGGGATACAAGATCAAAGACGTGCCCGCGCGGATCGTGGTCGAGGGGGGTGGGGAGTAACATCGGTAGCGCCCGCGCCGATCCCCATGGGAAGCTCCGCGACGCGAAGGCGATCGATGATTCCGGCTCGCATCGCCCCTCGGCATTGCTGATCGCGGCGATTCTGGGGGGAGAGAGCTCGCCCCGTTACCATATCAGATTCCGCCCATTCCGATGCTATTTGCTTGCCCCTTCGGTCGGGAGCCGGTAGCGGGTAAGGATGGAATCGCATCCGCTCCGCACCTCGGTCATCGGCAGCTACCCGTTCCCGGGCTGGCTGGAGTTTTCTTCCTCCCACCTCAGGGAGTTCGGGTCGGCGGATATCGAGGAGATGCAGGAGGACGCGGTGATCGCCGCGGTGCACGACCAGACATCTGCCGGGCTCGACGCCATCACGGACGGCGAGCAGACCCGCTTTGACTTCAACCTTTCGTTCTACGGGTTCATCGCGGGGATCGACCTGGAGTCGGCCAGCCCGCGCCGCTTCGGACCGCCCGCCCACGACCAGCGGGGCAAGCACGCCATCACCGGGGAACTCGGCGCGCCACGCGGGCTGGGTGCGGTGGAAGAATTCGAGCGCCTCAAGCGCGTCGCCGGGGGCAGCGGCGCGAGTCTGAAAGCGAGTATCCCAGGCCCTTACACCTTGAGCGGCCGGCTCCTGCCCAACGCCCAGTACCCCGACCGCATGGCCATCACCGAAGCCTTGCTGCCGCTGGTGCGGAAAGAGATCGAAGACCTCGTGGCGGCGGGCTGCACCGAGATCTGCGTCGATGAGCCCTCGATGTCTTGCTATGCCTACAAGTCGGATACCCGCGCATTCGTCGATCTCTTTAACCGCACGATCGAACCCGCCGTGGGGAAGGCGCGCGTCTGCATGCACATGTGTTTCGGGAACTTCAAAGCGCGGGGGGTCGGCAAGCGGATGATCCGCGCCATGTTCCCCGATTTCCTCGACATGCATGTCGATGAGATGCACATCGAAATGACGACGACCGCCTTCCGCGACATCGACGTGATCGAGCAAGTCACCGCCCGCGGGATCGACGCGGCCGTCGGGATTATCGACGTGAAGAGTTACTTCATCGAGACCCCGGAGGACGTCGCGGAGATCATCCGCCTGGCCCTACGCCACGCGCCGGCTGACAAGCTCGTCTTCGCCCCTGACTGCGGGCTCTCCCAGACGGCGCGCTGGGCGGCGAAACAGAAGCTTGCCAGCATGGTCGAGGGCGCCCGGATCGTCCGGAAAGAAATCTAGGCCACCCCCAGCGAGAATCCGAACTCCCCAACCCGATTCGCCGCCTCCGCGGCAAGAGGCCTCCCGTCGCGATCTGCGGATTGACTGCAACTACCGCTGCTCCCTAGTCCGGCGATGTGCAGATCCCTCCTAGCAGCGATGCTCCTCTCGGCAGGAGCGGTTTCTGCCATGCCCAACGACCCTTTTGGTGCCGCCACCGACCTGGGCTCGGCGGCCGTCGCCTCCGCAGCACACTGTTGCGCACGCTGCAACGCCAACTC
>CAZKYJ010000978.1:0-2275 GCA_964556355.1 uncultured Verrucomicrobiales bacterium
TGCCCCAGTACGCACCGAGGTCGGGGTCGAACTTGAAATAGAGCGCGGTGGCCGAGGCGCCGGCCAGCGAGGCGATGGCGCCGGGGGCGCTGTAGCGATCCCAGGTGCGTCCGAGGATGCCGCACACGCAGAGCCCGGTGATGAAGAGGGCGATGAGGTCGGAGATGTAACCGATGATGCCATCCGCGACCAGAGCCATGCCCAGGGCGAGCCCGGTGGTGGCGGCCAAGGCGAGGCGCGAGTAGAGGACGACCCGGCGGGCGGGCGGCATCCTGCGGAATGCGGCGTGATAGAAGTCGCGGACCACGGTGGTGACGCCGGCGATGGCGTCGGAACTGGCGCTGGACATGGTGGCGGAGAGCCCGGCGAGCAGCACGAGCATGCCCAGGGCGACGGGTAGCATCTGTGTGGCCATCGCTGGGAACGCCAGGTCACGATTGGCGAGGTTCGGGTAGGCGTTGAAGGCAGCCATGCCGATGACGGCGGGGAGGGCGGCGAACGCGAGGTAGAGGATACCTGATCCGACGAAGGCCTTGCGGATGGCGCGGGTCGAATTTCCCGAGTAGATCCGTTGGCGGAACGATGGCGTGCCCAGCACGCCGACGGCGATGACCACGACGAGCGAGATCGAGGGAAGCAGGGCGAGACCGGCGTCACCGACGATGCGCGCGTTGACCGTCCCCAGTCCGCTCCAACCTCCGACGGTGTCGAGGGCAAAGTGGGCGGTCAGCAAGAAGCCCACGAACAAGACCACCGCCTGAACGGTATCGGTCCAGACGACCGCGAGATAGCCGCCGATGATCGCGTAGATTCCGAACCCACCGGCGATCCACAATTTCGCCCACTGGAGATTGATCCCGGTGACGAAGGCGAGATAGGTCGCGCCTCCAAGGATGTGTGCCCCGAGCCAACCGACGCTCGACAGATAGGTGAAGATAGCGACGAGATTGGCGACGCTGCGGTTGGCACCGACATAGGAAGACAGCTCCTCGGCCATCGTCATGAACTGGTGCTTGCGCACCGGCGCGAAGAGCCAGGCGGTGGCCACGATGCCGATCGCGCCACCGACCCCGAAGAGCGATCCCATCCAGCCTCCCTCGTAGGCCTTGCCGACCGCACCCATCGAGGAACCCGTGCCGACCATCGTGGCCAGTGTCGTGCCGAGGGTGAGGAAGAGAGGAAGCGATCGGCCGCCGAGGAGGAAGTCTTCGCCGCTCTGCATTTTCCGCGACACCCAGCACCCGAAGGCGATAATCCCAGCGATGTAGGCGAAGAAACAGGTGAGGAAAAGGGTCGGGTTCACTTGGGAAGGGACTGCGGCGCTGCCAAGATGCTCGCCTGGCTTCTGACGGTAGATCGGGCCGGAACTCTCCCCGGTAAAGCGCGATCTCTGGCCTGTCGATGAGCATGCCGGTTCTCCCATGAGATCGCCGCCGCGATCGCGGTAGAATCGCGGGTCCGCGATCCGGAGGGCGACGGGACGATGGCCGCGGCCATTCTTCCTGGCGCGGCCGGATCGACCTCCGCCGGAGAGCCGAGATCCAGCCGGGGAGCGTTGCCTTCCGAGTCCCCATCGACCGGCGCTTTTCCACCATTGGTTTGGGTAATTGGGGTGCCATCGCACTCATCAAGGTCGGGTCATTCCAAGGAGGCATTGCCCCGCTTCGAGATCTTCAGAACGGGAGCCAGTGCCTGAGCTCCGACCACTCCGCTTCTCCCAGCTCTGCCACGGGTGATCTGGAAAGCAGCAGCAGAGCGGCTTCCTCGCCACCCGGCCGTTCCGCAGCCCGCACCACACGATCTCCGATGTGGGACTCTTGGGTGGTGGAACCAACCCCAGCCCCGGCGAGGTCAGTCTCGCCCACAACGGCGTCCTCTTCCTCGACGAGCTCCCCGAATTCCGCCGCTCCACCCTCGAAGTACTGCGGCAGCCATTGGAAGACGGCAAAGTTACGGTCAGCCGCGCCGCCGGTACCATGACCTTCCCCGCGCGCTTCATGCTGGTCGCGGCCATGAACCCGTGCCCGTGCGGATTCTCAATGGGTATACGTGCAGCATGAAATTCGGCGCGCGTTCGGAGCCCGCGTCCGCCCGGGATCGAATGGGGCAGGCGAAGTTGGGGATTCCGGGAAAAGGGTGGAATTCGTTGGATTTCGAGGGGTTATGAGCAGACCGATTGGCGGCGCGGCCGCCGGGGCTGTTGGGACTGGTCGGGAGCGATTCTGCCGTTTCTGCCACGTAGTTGGGAACTCTTCGCGGCGGCTTTGCCGGGACG
>CAZKYJ010000979.1:0-2268 GCA_964556355.1 uncultured Verrucomicrobiales bacterium
CGGGTGCTCGCGGTCTTTTCTGCCGTGATGTGCGTCGGGGGCGCGGTGGGTGCCGGCAATATGTTCCAGGCGAACCAGGCGGCCGAGCAGTTCACCACGGCGTTTGGGGTGCTCGAGGGACAGGCTTGGATCTTCGGTCTCGTGGTCGCGATCATCACCGGTCTCGTCATTATCGGGGGCATCGTCTCGATCGCGCGGGTCACCTCGTTCCTGGTGCCTTTCATGTGCGTCGGCTATGTCATCTCGGCGACGATCATTATCTGCATGCACCTCGGTGAAGTGCCGGCCGCCCTGGCGCTGATCGTGAAGAGTGCCTTCAGTCCGGAGGCGATGGGGGGAGGCATGGTCGGCGTCCTCATCCAGGGGATCAAGCGTGGCGTGTTCTCCAACGAGGCAGGGGTCGGCTCGTCGCCCATCGCCCACTCGGCGGTGAAGACCGACAAGCCTGCCAGCGAGGGGCTGGTGGCTCTGCTAGAGCCATTCGTCGATACCGTCGTGGTGTGCACGATGACCGCACTCGTCCTCATCTTGACCGGTGCCTGGCGGGTCAACGGGGAGGTCGCGGAAGGTGGGGCGCCCCTGCGGGCCGAACCGGCGGCGGAGGCGGTCGTCGTCGCCGAGGCGTCCGCGGGCGACCGCTTGCAAGTGCTGTCGTCATCGGAAGACGGGGCCTGGCTCGAAGTGCGAACCCTCGACAACGCGGCCTCCCACGCTCCCGGCGAGCAGGCATCGTGGGTCGCGGCGGAGGCGATCGCGAGCAAGTCGGGGATCCCTATCACGTCGATGGCCTTCGAGGAGCGCATCGGCGGCTTCCGCTACGTGCTCGCGGCCGCGGTGATCCTTTTCGCGTTTTCGACGATGATCTCGTGGTCGTACTACGGCGAGCAGGCGGTGATCTACCTCTTCGGGAACAACCGCGGAGTCATCCTCGGCTACAAACTCTTCTTTTGTGCTTTGACCGTGGTGGGCGCCTCCGCCTCGCTCGGTAGCGTCATCGTCCTATCCGACTCGATGTTCTTCGCCATGGTGGTGCCGAACCTCATCGGGCTTTACGTCCTCCTGCCGGTCGTGAAGCGCGAGCTGGCGAGCTATCGCGAGCACGTGAAGGGGGTGGGGTAATCCATCCATGGCGCGAAAGTACACCCTTGACCGGCCGTCCCGCAGCGAGTCGGGCATCGACTACAAGGCGGAACTCAACGAGCAGCAGCACGCCGCCGTCACGTCGCCGCCGGGACAGGCGCTGGTGATCGCGGGTGCGGGCAGCGGCAAAACGCGCACGCTCACCTACCGTGTCGCCTACCTCCTCGATGGCGGCATCGCCCCGGAGAACATCCTCCTTCTGACCTTTACCAACAAGGCATCGCGCGAGATGCTCGACCGGGTGGCGGAGATCGTCCCGCTCGACATGAGCAAGATCTGGGGCGGCACGTTCCACTCGATCGGCAACCGGATCCTCCGGAAGGACGCCGACAAGATCGGCTATTCCCGCAGCTTCTCGATCATGGATCGCGAGGATCAGAAAGATCTCATGGCCTCGTCGATCACCGAGGCTGGGATCGATCCGAAAACGCTCCGCTTTCCCAAGCCGGACGTTTGCGCCGACCTCTTCAGCCTCTCGGTGAATACCGGGCGCCCGGTCACCGATGTCCTGCGCGAGCGCTATGCTTACTTCGCCCACCTCGACGAAGAGATCGGCAAGGTGCACAAGGCCTACGAGCGCAAGAAGTCAGAGACCAACTCGATGGATTTCGACGACCTCCTCGTCAAGACAGTCCTCCTCCTGCAAAAGGAGCCCGCATTGCTGGAGCGCTACCAGTACCAGTTCCAGTTCATCTTGGTCGATGAGTACCAAGACACCAACAAGCTCCAGAGCGAGTTAGACCGCGCGGCCAAAGAAAACCCCGATCCGGGCCGGCCGGCGATTCATCGCCTGAACAGGGTCGAGTACGCCAATGCGGTCCGTGACTTGCTTGGGGTCGAGATCGACACGATTGAGGCGCTGCCCGCCGACGACACGGGTTACGGTTTTGACAATATTGCTGACGTCTTGTCCGTTTCGCCCGTGCTGCTGGAGCGCTATATCGCGGTAGCGCGACGGGTGAGCCGTCAGGCCGTCGGCATGACCGACGTCGTTCGCTCGCAGGCAGAGTGGAAGGTTCCGCGCAAGGGCACGAACCGGCTGAAGGTAGACCGGGTCAGCAATGATTTGCCGTTCAACTCGCGCGGCGGCATGTCGGTGGACTACTACTTCCCGGTCGATGCGGAGTA
>CAZKYJ010000980.1:0-2268 GCA_964556355.1 uncultured Verrucomicrobiales bacterium
TTCACTACCGCCTACAATGGTGCGCTCGCTGAACTGGCGAACCACAACGTCCGCGTGATCAGTGATACCGAGGTGCCCGCGGAACTCCACGAGTACCTCACCGACTTTTTTCTGACCAAAGTGCGTCCGCGGATGATGCCGATCATGATCAAGGCGAACTCCTTGCTCTACGGCCTGAAAGATCACCCCATGTACCTCGCCATCCGCCTGACGAAGGAGGGGAGCAAAGGCCACCCGGGGCACGCCCTACTGGAGATCCCGAGCGACCAGCTACCCCGTTTCGTCAAGCTGCCGAAGATCGACGGCACCCAGCTGATCATCTACCTGGATGACATCATCCGGTTCGGGCTCTCGACCATCTTCTCCAGCCTGCCCTACGACACCTACGAATCCTACGCCATCAAGTTCACCCGGGATGCGGAAATGGAATTCGACGACGACATCACGGAGTCGATCTATGACAAGGTGGCTGAGGGGCTCCGCGAGCGCGAGCTGGGCAACCCGGTACGCCTGAACTACGACGCCAACATCCCGCAGCCCATGCTGAAGATGTTGCTGAAAAAACTGCGTCTCACCGGCGAGGACACCCTTTTCCCCGGCGGGCGCTACCACAACCGCAAAGACCTAATCGGCTTCCCCGCCTGCGGCGGCACGCCGCTGAGTTACCCGAGGCTGCCGACGCTCCGCCACCCCGTCCTCGGGCCCGCCGAGCCCGGCATCCTCCGGAAGATCCGCCATCGCGACATCCTCCTGCATTTCCCCTACCACTCGTTCAACATCTTTTTGGACCTGCTCCGCGAAGCCAGCATCGACCCTCTCGTCCACCGCATCTATTTCACCCAGTACCGGCTGGCCAAGAACTCGTGCGTGGCCAACGCGCTCATCAATGCCGTGAAGAACGGGAAGGAGGTCATCGCGATGGTCGAGCCGCGGGCCCGGTTCGACGAGGGGCAGAATATCAAGTACGCCAACGCGTTCCAGGAGGCGGGGATCCGCGTGCTCCTCGGGGTGCCCGGTCTCAAGGTCCATGCCAAGCTCTGCCTCATCTGCCGCACCGAACAGTCGCGGACGCGCTACTACTCCTGCGTCGGTACCGGCAATTTCAACGAGGACACCGCGAAGGTGTACACCGACCACCTCCTGCTCACCGCCCACGACGGCATCGGAGCTGACATCGAGCGCGCCTTCCGCTTTTTCGAGAACAGCTACCGCCAGCCCCGGCTCGAACACCTCGTCGCGCCACCGCACTCGCTGCGCCCCGCCCTCGCCGAGTGGATCGAAACCGAGATCGCCAACGCCAAGGCCGGGCTCCCGGCCGAGATCTTCATCAAGATCAACAACCTCGCCGACTTCGAAGCCGTCAGCCTGCTTTACAAGGCGTCGAAGGCGGGCGTCCGCGTCCGGCTCATCGTCCGCAGCATGTTTTCGCTCGTCACCGGCGTCAAGGGAGCGAGCGACAACATCAAAGCCATCGGTATCGTCGACCGCTACCTCGAGCATTCCCGCATCCTCACCTTCGCCAACGCGGGCCACCCTAGAACGTTTCTCTCCTCCGCCGACTTCTTGCCGCGGAACTTCGACTCGCGTTTCGAAGTCGTCTGCCCGATCTACGATAGCAAGCTTCAAGAGGAGATCCGCGAACAGATGGAGATCCAGTGGCGAGACAACGTCAAAGCCCGAATCCTCGACACCGACCTCACCAACGACTACCGGAAGCAGAAGAAGAAGAGCCCGGTCACGCGCGCGCAAGATGCCACCCGCGCCTACCTGGCCGGGCTCA
Source organism: uncultured Verrucomicrobiales bacterium (assembly GCA_964556355.1). Classification (GTDB taxonomy): domain Bacteria; phylum Verrucomicrobiota; class Verrucomicrobiia; order Verrucomicrobiales; family DEV007; genus CAZKYJ01. The sequence continues at coordinate 1,781 of CAZKYJ010000980.1, forward strand.
AGTGAACCCCGTCGTCGTCACCCTCGACCTGCGGGTTCCCGCGCTGCCCCCTCCCCTACCGAGCGGGATCAGCCTCCGACAGGTGGTAGCGGGCGACCGGACGAAGTTGCGGGAGCTTGCGTGCTCGGCGTTCTTCGGAACTGCCGACTTCCGGGGATTCTCCACCGCCGATCTCCGTTCGGCGACGGATGCCTTCCTCGACGTGTACTACCGCGCGGCCAATCGCGGCGCGCTCGCCACTTCCTTCATCGCCTTGGCCACCGCAACCCGGCAGTGCGTCGGCGCCGCGCTCGCCCAACACGCCCAAGCGGGTGGCGTCCTGCTCGACATGATCGCCGTCCGGGACGAGCACCGCCGCAGCGGGCTCGCCACCGCACTCTTCCGAAGGCTCGAGGGAGCCGAAATGGAACGCGGCACCACACGCCTGCGAAGCCGCGTCTACCCCGATAATGCGGCCAGCGTCGCATGGCACCGCCGGATGGGTTTTG
>CAZKYJ010000981.1:0-2267 GCA_964556355.1 uncultured Verrucomicrobiales bacterium
ATGAGCTGGGCCAATCGCACGACGGTCTCTCCGGCCATGATGCTGTCGGCGTCGAGCACGAGCATGTAGCGGTAGCGCTTGCCCCACGCCCGGCAGAAACTCGAGATGTTGCCCGCTTTCTTCCCCTCGTTGATCGACCGTCGCCGGTAGTAGATCCGCGAGAATCCGTCGACCTCGCGGCACAGGTCCAGCCACGCGCGCTCCTCCTCGACCCACCGGTCCGGATCGGTGGAATCGCTGAGGACAAAGAAGTCGAAATGGTCGAGTTCGCCGCTGGCTTCGACGCTCTTGTAGATCGACCGGAGGCCTTCGAAGATGCGATCGGTTTCCTCGTTGTAGACCGGCATGACGACCGCCGTGCTGGTTCCCTCCAGCGCCACGGGCTCCCCGGGCGTCAGCGCGGTCAGCCGGAAGCGGTCACCGCCGCTCCGCCGGACAAAAAATCCGAAGACGGCATGGCAGCACCCGAACGCGATGTAACCGAAGAGCAGGACGAAGAGGACGAGCATGACCGTCTTCGATGCCGACCAGCCGGTGCGCCAGAGGAAATCGGCCATGAGGAAGACCGCCAGTTCTGTCAGGACGAAAACGACGGTGAAGAAAAAGAAGGCGCGCGCGCGGAGCTGCTCGCGCCGGGGTGCCTCCGGCGGGGCGGTCCCGGCACCCGACTCCGCCGGGCCGGGTTCCGCGCCGGTCGCATCGGGACTCGGGCTTCCGTTCATCGGGTGAGATAGAACGCCCCCGCGAGCAAGCCCGCACAGAGCAGCCAGAACAGGGAGAGCCTGATGGTGGGATAACGGCTAAGCTTTTCGAAGGTCAGCGCGGCCACCCCCACCGCCCCGAGGTCGATCGGTCGGGGAACCATCTGGCTGCCGTGGAACTCCGGCCCGGCCTGCAAATAGCTCTCGCGCATCGTTCTGACGAAATCATCCGGCCACGGTGGCTCGGCGAGGAACTGGTCCTGCCAGCGCTCGGGCATCCCTGCGAGGAATAGTGCCAGCCGGCCACGTGCGGAAAGCCGTGGCCGCCCCCCGGTGACCGGCTCGTCCATGACGGTACGGAACCACTCGTCGACCAAACGGTCGGCCTCTTTCATGGCCAGCTCGGTCGGGATACCGGCACCGGCGGTCGCCGCGTAGGCCACCGATGCCCGGTCGAGGACGCGGAAAACAAGCCGGCTGAGCAACAGCTTGTTGCGGATGCGGAGCGCGCCGAAATAGGCCTCGACCCGGGTGTAGGCATCCCCCCAAAGATCGACGACCGGCCCCGGTGTCATGGCAGGCGCTTCTTCGACCATCACGGAATCCACATGTAGGTCCATGTCTCGGTGAGCGGTTCTTCGCCGTTCTTCAAGACGCACTTGAGATAGATGGGCGCCGGGTTTCCCTCGGCGGGATCGAGCTTGAACATGACCCGCCACCCCGTGCCGTGCTCGTTCTTGAAACATTTGTTCTCGACGATATAGCCGTTCTCCGACGATTCGATATGGGCGACGACCGGGGCATCCTTGGCCATCGGGCCGATCTCCGGCCCCGTGAAATCGATGACGAACCGCCGGGTGTCCGGCACGTCCGCGTTGGTTCCCACCCGCGTCGCGTAGACGTGGTTCGGCGAAAGTTCATTCTGGGTATCGTGAGTCCAATGCATCCTGTAGCGGAACCGGAACGGCTCCCCCGGTACCGGCTTCAAGGCCGGCTCCCAAAACGCGACCATGTTGTCGGCAAACTCGTTGCCGCTGGGGATCTCGATCAGCATGACCCGCCCGTCACCCCAGTCTCCCTGTGGTTCGATGAACAGGCTGGGCGTCTTGTGGTAGGGGTTGAACGAATCCTGGTAGCTCGCGAAGGCCCGGTCGCGCTGGAGGAGGCCGAACCCGCTCACGCCGGGCGCCTCGACGACCGACGTGCGCAGCTGCACCTGGTTGACCAGCGGGCGCCACACTCTCTCCCCATCGCTCTTGCGCACCAGCAACCCGTCCGAGTCGTGCACCTCCGGCCGCCAGTCGGGGAACTTCCGCTCGGAGTTCTCCCCGTAGAAATACATGCTGGTCAGCGGGGCGAGCCCGACCCGCGCCACCTCGTGCCGGAAGTAGAGCACGGCCTCCACATCACAGACGGTCGACTCCCCGGGAGCGATGGTGAACGCGTAGGCTCCGGCCACCGCGTTGCTGTCCATCAGCGCGTAAACCGTCGTCGTTTTCTCGTTGCCCTTTGGCTTCTTCAACCAGAACTCGACGAAATCGGGAAATTCTTCGTTGACCGCCTCCA
>CAZKYJ010000982.1:0-2266 GCA_964556355.1 uncultured Verrucomicrobiales bacterium
CCAGGGCGCCCAGGTGTCGGCTTCGTCGTGCCAAATCGTGGCTGCACGCGGTAATTCCTGCCGCCCGCCGAAAGGTCATCCGGGCCGCTCTGCGAAAAGAGGATCCTCTTTCGGACAAGAACACATCCGAGCCATGGAGACTGACCACCAGAGGTAATCCGGAAAGCCGACGGGCCGGCAAGGCCATGACACCGTTCGGCACCACCCAGTGAGCGTGGATCAGATCGAACCCGCGCCGCCGGCTCAGTGCCAGCATTTTTGCAGCGCCCGAGGCGACAGCCAACGGAGCCACCAAATACGTGGCACCCCGCACCTCCACGTCGGCTCGCAATGCTTCCGCATACCCAAATACGGCAAGCCCTGGAGTCGGGGCATATCGATAGGGATGAAAGGTGACACCGGGAAGCGGGGCGGGAGCGAGGTCCCGCCGAGCCGGAAGCACCATGGCAATCTCGTGACCGCGCTCAGCAAGGGCGCGGGTAATGGACTCGATGAAAGGGGCCGTGGAGTCACCGGGAAACTTCGGATACGAGGAGGTGATAGTCAGCACTCTCACGACATGAGCCCGCTTCAAAACACTCGTCTATCAATCGTGTATTAAATGATGATTATATCTGGAAATCGAGCCCCCACGGAGTCCCCTGCGACAACGACCGTCGTCCTGCCCCTGAGCTCATCATTGGTTGGACGCCTCGAGTCCCCGTGTTATCATTGAATTACGCTGACTGAGGTTCTAGTCAAGTCATCATGGAAGCCATGAACAACGTCTTGTTTCGGCACTGCACGGAAAGAGTCATCGAGGCCATCAACATTGGTTCGATGGAGCTGGTGAACCTCAAGCAAAACGAGCTCTATCCGGAGTTCATCTTGTTGGGTCTTCTCGAGCAGGACGACTCGGACATACTACGTTTTTTCAAGGAACTCGAAGTCGACCCCACACAAGCGAAGAAATCGATCCTCAATTTCATCTACGCGGCGCAACGAAACCGCGTGAAGCTTCGGCGCGAAGGCCCCATGCAAATCCTGATATCCACCCAAACCGCCGAAGTTCTGCGCATGGCCAAAGAAGAAGCCGACGTTCTGGGGGACCGTTTCATCGGCACCGGCGCCATGTTCTTGGCCTTGCATCGCGACCCATCCGGTCTCTCGGCGCGGATCCTGCGGGAAATGGGCTTTCGCTACGAGCGCAGCAAGGAAGCTTATCTTCGGATGCGGGCTGGGCGTACCGTGGATGACAAGCGGGCGGATAGAAAGTTCGAGACCCTTCAAAAATACACCACCGACCTGACCGAGCAGGCTCGCAAGGGAGAGTTGGATCCGGTCGTGGGACGCGAGCAGGAGATCCGGCGGGTCATTCAGATTCTGTCTCGCCGCAAGAAGAACAACCCGGTGCTCATTGGAGAGCCGGGTGTGGGCAAGACGGTCATCGTCGAAGGACTGGCCCAGCGGATCATCGAGGCCGAGGTTCCCGAAACGCTCCTCAACAAGCGGGTGCTGATGCTGGAGATGAGCGAGGTGGTGGCGGGCTCAAAGTTCCGGGGCGAGTTCGAAGAAAGGCTCAAAACGATCAAAGACGAGGTGGTCGCGGCCGCCGGGCAAATCATCTTATTCATCGACGAGCTTCACACCGTGGTGGGAGCCGGAAACGTTGAGGGCGGCCTCGATGCTTCCAACATGCTCAAAAGCGCCCTCGCCCGAGGGCAGCTCCGCTGCATTGGCGCCACCACGCTAGAGGACTACAAGAAGCACATCGAGAAGGACAAGGCGCTCGAGCGCCGGTTCCAGCCGGTGTTCGTCGGCGAGCCGACGGTGGAGAGCACGATCGCCATCCTCCGCGGCATCAAGGAGAAGTACGAGGTCCACCACGGCCTGCACATCACCGACGACGCCGTCGTCTCCGCCGCCGTGCTGTCCGACCGCTACATCTCGGGCCGCCAGCTGCCCGACAAGGCGATCGACCTGATGGACGAGGCGGCCAGCCGCATCAAGATGGAGATCGAGAGCAAGCCGGCCGACATCGACCGCCTCGAGCGCCGGATCGCCGGCCTGCAGGTCGAGAAGGCCTCGCTCGGCAAGGACCAGGACAAGGTCGCCCGCGACCGCGCCGAGGCGATCGAGGAGCAGATCGCCGAGCTGCGGGAGGAGCTGTCGACGATCTCGGCGCGGTGGCACAACGAGAAGGGCGTGATCGAAGGGATCTCGGCGATCCGGGACGAGATCGAGGCGAAGCGCTTCGAGGGCGAGAAGGCCCAGCGCTCGGGCGACT
>CAZKYJ010000983.1:0-2264 GCA_964556355.1 uncultured Verrucomicrobiales bacterium
CGACCGAGCGGATCGTGGACTTCAACCGCAAGGGCATCGAGGTGCTACAGGGCATCCGTCGTGAATATGAGGGCGCCATACGTCACGTAGTTATTAGTGGCTGTGTCGGGCCTCGTGGTGATGGCTACAGCGCCGACACTTCCATGACGGTGAGCGAGGCCGAGGCTTATCACCGTGCCCAGATCGCGACCTTCCGAGAGACCGAAGCCGATATGGTGGCAGCCTTTACGATTCCGAGCGCTGCAGAAGGAACTGGCATTGGGCTCGCCGCCAAGTCGGAGGAGATGCCGGTGGTGATCTCCTTCACTGTCGAGACGGATGGAAGGTTGCCATCGGGCGAGACGTTAAAGGACGCTATTGAACAGGTTGATGCTGCCACCGACAGCGCGCCCGCCTACTACATGATCAACTGCGCGCATCCGACGCATTTTATCGATGCGCTGGACGGTGCTCCATGGACAAAAAGGATCCGGGCAGTCCGGGCCAATGCATCAACCATGAGTCATGCCGAGTTGGATGAGGCTACGGAGTTGGATGAGGGCGACCCGCAAGAGCTCGCTTCGCGGTATCTCGATCTAGCGGGATGTCTCGAGAACTTGAACGTTCTCGGCGGTTGTTGTGGAACCGATCATCGACACGTTGCGGAAATCTGTAAGCTTCTTGTCAATAAAACATGACAGCAAACTCCATTCTCTGTTGCGCAGATCTATCGGAGGAATAAAACCTAAAAGCGGCATGCACACGGACGGGGACCAGGCTTCATCCCGGCCGATGATGCCAATCCCGAGCACAAAGCCCGTGTGTGCCTCATCAATATATGTCCGCCCGTGAAATCAAAGGCTTACGCGCCGTTCTCCCGCTTGAATTCAGCGAGAAGGAAGGCCAAACTCGGCCGCTATGCTCCGTGTTCTCATTTTCCTCGTCTCACTCGGCGCCCGTGCGATCCGGGCGATGTGTCGGTGCCGAGCCGATCTTGTGATTGAAAACCTTGCCTTGCGGCAGCAAATTACGGCGCTCAAGAAGGAGCGCCCCCGGCCACCTCTCGAAGACATGGACCGAGCGTTCTGGGTGGCGCTACGCCAATCGTGGCCTGGATGGGCGAGCCGGCTGGTCATCGTCAACGCCGATACCGTTGCCAGGTGGAATCGGGAACGATTCCGACGATACTGGGCAAGACTATCGCGAAGTCACCACCCTGGTCGGCCTCGAATTGAAGCCGAGATTCGTCGCCTCATTCGCACCATGGCGCAAGACGGCTGGGGCGCACCTCGTATCCACGCCGAGCTGACGAAGCTCGGGTTCGGAATCAGCGAGATGTCGGTGTCGCGGTACATGCCGCGCCGCCCAGCCGAGCCCGACCAAGTGAAGCGCCGGGTTGTGTTCTTGCGGAACCACAAGGACGACATCGCCGCAATGGATCTGTTTACGGTACCGACTGCATCGCTGCGGCTGCTGTACGGCTTCTTCGTCATCGAGCACGGTGCCGCCACATCGTTCACTTCAACGCAACGCACCACCCGACCTCAACGTGGGTGATTCAGCAACTACGTGAGGCGTTTCCCTACGATACGGCGCCGAGATACCTCATCTTCGACCGGGACTCAATATTCAGCTCCGCCGTGGTCGAATTCGTCAAGGCCATGGGCACCAACCCTGTTCGGATCTCCTACCGCAGTCCTTGGCAGAACGGAACCGCCGAGCGCTGGATCGGCAGCTGCCGTCGAGAGCTCCTCCAGCACGTCGTGGTCCTCAGCGAGTGTCATTTCATTCGCCTCGTCCGGTCTTACATCAACCACTACCACGAGGATCGTTGCCACTTGGGTCTCGGCAAGGATACGCCGGACGGGAGGTCTGTTACACCGCGGCCATCGTCGACGGGCAAAGTGGTTGCACTGCCACGAACGGGTGGACTTCACCATCGCTACGAGTGGCGCGACGCTGCGTAAGGCAGTTTTCGTCGCCGCGCACCGCTTGGCTGGGGCCACAATTGCGTTCTCAACCGCCCGAACCCGCCGCTCGTGTGATCCCGGCAACTACTCGCGCGCGTCGACCCCGCTTTCGTCGGTTGTCGCCCGCCCGCGTGGGCCTGCAGTCCCGGCCGGATTAATAATGATGAATGACACCCCCGGTCGGAGCGGCTCGAGCCTGATTCCATGCTTTGGCCGGTGACTCATTCGGCGGTAATGCTGTCGACGGGTCCACGCGCTTCCCGCATTCGACGATGCGCGTCGTCCAGCTGCGACTGGCTGTTTCTCGACAAGAGC
>CAZKYJ010000984.1:0-2264 GCA_964556355.1 uncultured Verrucomicrobiales bacterium
CCCCAAGATCGACGACCGGCTGACGACGCCGACGGCCGTCGAGTGCTTCAATGATGACGGGCTCATCCCGGAGGCCATCAAGCGGCTCAAGGCCGCGCACCCCGAGCTGGTCGTCATCACCGACGTGGCGCTCGATCCCTACAACAGCGATGGCCACGACGGGGTGGTCGGGGAGGACGGTACCATCCTAAATGATACGACCGTCGAGATCCTTTGCGAGCAGGCGCTCTGCCACGCGCGGGCCGGGGCCGACATCGTTTCGCCGAGCGACATGATGGACGGCAGGGTCGGTGCCATCCGCACGGCCCTGGACGACGAGGCTTTCGAGCAGGTGTCGATCATGGCCTACACCGCGAAGTACGCGTCCGCGTTCTACGGTCCGTTCCGCGGTGCCCTAGACTCGGCGCCGAAGGCGGGGGACAAAAAGACCTACCAGATGGACCCCGCCAACGCCCGCGAGGCGCTGCGCGAGGCCGAGATGGACGAGGCGGAGGGCGCGGATATCCTCATGGTCAAGCCTGCCGTCGCGTATCTCGATATCATCCACCGCCTCCATCAGCAGAGCGTGCTTCCCATCGCCGCCTACCACGTGAGCGGCGAGTACCTCATGATCAAGAGTGCCGCCGCCTCCGGTTGGGTCGACGAGCGGAAGCTCGTCCTGGAGACGCTCACCGGCATCCGCCGTGCCGGTGCCGACATGATCTTGACCTACTTCGCCAAATCCGTGGCCGGATGGCTCGCCGAGAAATGATTGCCCCAGAAGATATCCAATGCGTGGGCGACATGATCGCCATCCGCTGGTCCGACGGCAGCGAGGACTATTTCCCGATGGAGAAGCTGCGCGCCGCCTCACCAAGCGCGTCAAACCAGGGCGAGCGGGACCTCCTCGGGGTGGTGCATGGCGGCACCGACCAGACCGAGTTTCCCGGCGTCACCGTGACCGCCTGGCAGGCCGTCGGCGGCTACGCGGTCGCCTTCGCTTTCAGCGATGGACACGACAGCGGCATCTATAGTTTCGACTATCTCAAAGCGCTGGCGCAAGCCCTGGAGGGGACGGTTTAGGATGAGGGCGCTGACCACACTAGCGATCGTCACGGCAGCGCTCGTGATCCCGTCCGGCGCCGCCGATCCCGAGGGCGGGCGCAGCGAGTACATGGGGCGCACCATCGCCCAGACCATGCACTGGAAGGGCGCGCCGTGGCTCCTCCGCGAGACGCGGGAAAAGGAGGAGAACGTCACCAAGATGCTCGCCGAGCTGGGCGTCGAGCCCGGCATGACGGTCATCGATGTGGGTGCGGGCAATGGCTACCACGCACTCAAGCTGGCCGAGATGGTCGGCGAGAACGGGAAGGTGATCGCCAATGACATCCAGCCCGAGATGTTGGAGATGTTGGAGAAGCGCGCCGGCGTCCGGGGGCTGGCCGACCGGATCGACCCGGTGCTGGGAGAGTTCGACGATCCCAAGCTGCCGGCCGCCAGTGCCGACATCATCATCATGGTGGACGTCTACCACGAGCTTTCCTACCCCGAAGACATGCTGGCGGGGATCCGCAAGGCGCTCAAGCCCGGCGGACGTCTGGTATTGTTAGAGTTTCGGGCGGAAGATCCCGAGGTGCCGATCAAGGAGCTGCACAAGATGTCAAAAGAGCAGGTCGACAAAGAGCTGGGAGCGAACGGATTCCGGCGCGTCCGCTCCTACGACGGGCTCCCCTGGCAGCACATGCTCTTTTACGAGGTGGCTACGGGGCGACGATAATCCCGAGGTCGTCGAGGTTGGTGAAGGGCGTGGCGTTGGTGCCGTTTTCCCAGCGGAGGACGACGCGCGTGATGAACAGGTTCGCCGGGTCGCTGCTGCGGACACCGAGGAAGGTGTCATCCGCTCCGTTCGCGCTGGCGATGGAGACCGCGGGAAGCGTCGCGGTCGACCCGTCGTCGAAGCTGACATCGGCGACCGCGTCGGCGGGGAAACCGCCGTCCTGTCGAGAGAGGGCGGTGAAGACGAAATGGGTGACCCGGTCGGCCGGGTCGAGCAGAAAGTCCCAGGTGCTGGAGCCGTTCAGCGCATTGTTCCCGGAGACCGGCGTCCGCCCGTCGGGTGTGGTGGTGCGGTCGAAGACCTCCCAGCCGCCCATTCCCGGTCCGTTGCTGGCACCCATGGTGATGCGGACCCGCGGACCGCCGGCGCCCGGTCCACCCAGCTCGACGAGGAAGCTGCCGCCAGAGCCCTGGGCCAGGTAGGCCAGACAGCTAATCCTGCTGCCGCG
>CAZKYJ010000985.1:0-2257 GCA_964556355.1 uncultured Verrucomicrobiales bacterium
GTCTCTTTGATCCTGGAGACCGGCGAGCTCCCCTCCCTCGACTCCGTCCGGCACGCCAGCGACCTGGCCATCGACGCGGGCGCCGATTTCATCAAGACCTCGACCGGCAAAGTCAGCCCTGCGGCAACCATGCCGGTGACTTTGGTCATGTTAGAAGCGATCCGTGACTTCTATCTCGACACCGGAAAGATCGTCGGCATGAAGCCCGCGGGAGGCATCCGCAAAAGCAAGGAAGCCCTGCACTATCTCGTCATGGTCAAAGAGACCCTCGGCGACCGCTGGCTGACACCGCAGCTGTTCCGCTTCGGCGCCAGTAGCCTCCTCGCCGACGTCGAGAAGCAGCTGGCCAAGATGCACGACGGCAACTACCAGAGCGCCGACTATTTCTCGCTGGCGTAGTCGCCGCGACAGTTCGGAGGCCAGTCCGTCCCCGGCTGCCACGCGGCGGGGATTGGTGGGCGAGCGCCCCGTGGTGGATCTCGTCACCCCGGGTCGACGACTTCGCCCATCCTCAATTCGGTCACCGCCCCCCGCCGCGCGGAAACTGGGGACAGTTTCCCTCCCCCTGTTGCCATGCGTAGCCTCGGGAGAGTCATTCGCCGATCTCGTTCTCCGAGACAAGTCGGATGCTCCCTTCGCCAAACACGACGATCCGCTCGAGTTGCTGAAACCACTTCGCCGGCGTCTTCCAGTTCGAGATCAGCACGGCCACGCCATCGTTTTCCGCAGCACGCCCCGTCGGCGGGCGATTGTCCCAAAATACCCGCCCTCCCCACGCGATCCGCGGGGGGCCGCCGAAGCAACAACCGATCCTCTTCCGGAAGATACAAGCCAGGCACGAACGATTTGATTCGAATGTTTGCTCAACCCGCTTTTCCGCTATCGCTCGAAAGCTATGGGCGCACCTAGATCGAGGATTCACTAGGCACGATAAAATATGTTATCATGCTCTCGTATGCCCAAACATCGAGGACAGAAACCGGCGGAACTTGCTCCTTCCCACACGGACTCAAGGCTCCTCACGCGCCGGGAGTTCCAGACGCTGGCAACCGTCCCGCCCGAGGCGGAGTGGTTCGCCGACATCACCAACGCCCACACCCGGCGCGCCTACCGAACCGACGTCGGCGACTTTTCGCGGTTCGTCGGCCTGGCCGCCCCGGAGAAGTTCCGGAACGTCGCCCGCGCCCACATCATCGCCTGGCGGAAGAACCTCGAGCGGCGTTCCCTGTCCCCCACCACGATCCGCCGCAAGCTCGCCGCCCTCTCCAGCCTGTTCGGCCACCTCTGCGAGCGGAACGCGGTCGCCACCAACCCGGTGGACGGCGTGAGGCGCCCCGGCGAGGGGTCGAACGAGGGAAAGACCCCCGCCCTGGGAGACCACCAGGCGAAGCGGTTATTGGACGCCCCCCCATCAACCACTCCGAAAGGGAAACCCGACCGCGCCATCCTCTCGGTTTTCCTCTTTCACGGGCTGCGGCGGGAGGAGCTGTGCAAGCTGCGCGTCCGGGACGTGGCCGAGCGCCGGGGCGTGCCCCACCTCCGCGTCCATGGCAAGGGCTCCAAGATCCGCTTCGTCCCGCTCCATCCCGGGACGCTCGACCGTATCAACGACTACCTTGAACGTGCAGGGCACCGGGAGCACAAAGACGCCTTCCTTTTCCAACCCGTCTCAAACCCCTCCCGAAACGGGTCGCGGATGCTCAATCCCACCTCCATCTATCGAAATGTCGTAGCCCACTGGGCGAAAGCCGCAGGGATCAGCATCGAGGGCTTATCCCCTCACGCCCTGAGAGCGACCGCCGCCACCAACGCGCTCGACCACGACGCCGATATCGCGAAAGTCCAGGAATGGCTGGGGCACTCCTCGATCTCGACCACACGGCTCTATGATCGCAGGGCGTCGAAGCCTGAGGACAGCCCGACGTTCCGGGTTTCCTATTGACACTACCGGCGCGCCTTCGAGGTCGCCCCGCCCGTCGTCGGCCTCGGCGAAGGGCGCCAACCGCTCACCTGGAGCGTAAAACTCCTTGTCCGCCACCCGGTCCCGGCAGCCCAGACTCCCCCGCACAGCGCGGAACTCCCAGACGCACCTATGTGTAGCCGGTGCCCGCAACGTAACTGGTATGCGTCCACAGACCGTTCATCATGTATCTTTTCGGACATTCACTTTTTCGGCCGCCGATTTATGTAATCTTCATACCAGCTCTTCTTTCGGTAGGCTGATGGCCCCATTGACCAACTCGGGTTTCTCGCTTCG
>CAZKYJ010000986.1:0-2251 GCA_964556355.1 uncultured Verrucomicrobiales bacterium
ACTGCATGAGCGTTTCGATGGACGCGAGGTCGAGCGCGTTGGGGCGACGTCCGGTGCCGTAGAGCGTGAGTTTTTTTTAGCAGCCCGCGCACGACATCGTCCAGGTAGTGATCTTGCAAGAGCTGCTTGCACTCGGAGTAGCTGGAAAAGCTCTCGCCGCGAGGCAGCTGGCCGACGGTATCGACCGGGCGGATCTCGCCGGTGCCCCGCCATTCGATCTTTCCGTCGAGTTCTTTCCTCTCGTAGCGGGCGTGCTCGACATCGCGCCAGCGCCCGCTGAGATCGAAGTTTTGGAACGCGAAGCCCATCGGGTCGATGGCGCGGTGGCAGATCGAGCAGCGGCGGTCGGCGGCGTGGCCGAGGAGCAGCTCCCGCACGGTCTTCTTCCGGTTTTCGGCCTCGGAAGGATTCAGCTCGGGAACGTCGAGTGGCGGCGGGGGCGGCGGATCGTCGAGGATCCGATCCAAGACCCAGGCACCGCGATAGATGACCCAGTTGTCGCCCATCCAGCAGAGCATCGACTGAATTCCGGCATGCCCGAGGATCCCGCCACCCCGGGGGTCCCGCTGGCCGACCTTGCGCATCTCGGCGCCCTCGATGGCCGGCAACCCGTAGTGGTGGGCAAGGATGTCGTTGGCCATCGTCCAGTCGCTCGCGATCAGCTCGCGCGCCGGACGGTTGTCGACGAACAGCCTCCGGACATACTCGACGCTCTCTGCTCCCATCGATTCTTTGAGATGCCGCCCGAAGCGGAAATCCTGCTGTTGCAGGCTCGCCATCGCCAAGGTGATCGGCTGGTCGAGCCCCAGCCACTGCACCACGAAGGGGCGGAAAAACCGCTCGCTCCGAGGGTCTTCGATCAGGCGGTCGACCAGCGCATCGAGGTGGTGGCGGTCGCCCAGCATCCCGGCGCCGGCCAGCTCGAGAAGCGCTTCATCGGGCGGCCCGCCCACGAGCATGAAAGCGATCCGCGAGGCGATCGCATGTTGTGCCACCGTCGGATCGGCATCCGCCGGCGATGGCAGGTAGCGGAACGGACCGCTCATCAGCACGGACTGGAAGGCCGGACGCAAGGCCTCATCGAAGCCCAGCCCCTCGGCGCGCAGTTTCCGGTAGAGAGACAAAATGTGCGCGGTCTCCGCCTCCGCCACCGGGCGCCGCCAGGCGCGCGCCGTCCAAAGCCCGATCAGGCGCTCGGCGCAGCTATCGCTGTCGTCGAGATCTCCGGGATCGGCGTCCCAGGCGGCCGGCGGCCATGGCGCCCGGTGGTCGTAGTCGATCTCGAGCGATTCCACCACCGTGGCGGGCACCGGCTGCTCGAAGGGCACGCGCAACTCCTTGCGATCGAACTTGGGCCGGTAGATGCCGGAGCCCCCGGGAATGTCGTCATCCGGCTTGCTGCGATCGTCGTTCTCGAACCCCTCCACGGAGTAGGGCATCTCCACCATGGAGCGCAGCATCATTTTGATCACTCCGTCATCGAGCAGGTGATCCTCCATGCGGACGGCATACTCAAGGGTCTGCCCGCCGTCGGTGACCGGGACATAGTCGATGTACTCGCCACCGATCTTCACCCAGAGGATGGGCTGCGGGAGGCCGGGGAACGGGCGCTTTCCCCTGACGCGCAAACGCACCGTCATCGCGGCACCCTTGTCGGCCGGTGCGGGCAGGGCGAGGAACGAGTTGCCGCGGTCGCCGCTCCACTCGGTCGGCAGATAGACGCCGACGCCCTCCAGGCAGGTGAGGCGCTTCGAGCGCGTGAAAATCCCAGCGTCCCGGTAGCGCTCGTCAATCCACTTACCAAAGTCGGTGAAGGCGTGCTCCCGGAAGTCGATGCCGAGCCTTCGCCCGCGATCCGGCTCGAGGATGCGGATGCTTTCCACGGCCCGCCGAGTGACTTCGAGCATCTGCGCGACCGAATCCGCCCCGTCCTGCAGACCGACCGCGCCGGTGTCGAACCCATCGGTGAGCCCATCGCCCGGCAGTCCGGCGGCGAAATCGATGGGGAGGCCGGCCAGCGCCTGGAGCGCCGAAGAGAACTCGCGGCGGTTGAGGCGGCGCCCGCCGGGGCCGGACGCGGCCATCTCCCGCGCGGTTTCTTTGACGATCCAGCCGAGGAGGCGCTCCCGTTCCGCCGGGTCGAGCTGGCGCTTTTCCGGCGGCGGCATCTCGCCGGTGACGATCTGCTGGTAAACTTCTGCCCACCGGTGTTGGGTATCCGCATCGAACCCTTCGAAGGAATCGAGACGGA
>CAZKYJ010000987.1:0-2243 GCA_964556355.1 uncultured Verrucomicrobiales bacterium
CATGGGAGTGCTAGGCTCGCTCGCCATCCTGGTGACTAATGATTCCGGTCCCATGCATCTTGCTTCAGCCGTCGGCCTTCCTACCTTGGCCATTTTCGGACCTACTGACGAAAGAGAGACCGGCCCCCTGGGTCGCCAGTCTCGAGTGATTCGAAAGAAGGTCGAATGCAGCCCCTGCCTGGCAAAGGAATGTCCGACCGACCATCGGTGCATGCTTCAAGTCCAAGTGAATGATGTCTGCGAAGCGGCGATGAAGCTTCTCGGAGAGCGAGGAGCTCCCAAGGCCGCGGAGGCGGCCCGGCGATGAGCGGCCGGCCAGCGATCTTTATCGATCGGGACGGCACGCTCAATGAGGCGGTCGGTTTCATCAACCACGTGAGCTTGTTCCGTCCGTACTCCTGGTCCTCCGAAGCGGTGCGGCTGGCGAACCGCGCCGGCTTTGTGGCGGTTGTGGTGACCAACCAGTCGGGTGTTGCCCGAGGCCTTTACACCGAGGAGCTCGTTCAGGAGGTGCACACGCGACTGATTGAGCAGCTCGGCGAAGCCGGAGCTCGCCTCGATGCCATTTACTACTGTCCCCACGGTCTGTCGGGAAGTTGTGAGTGTCGCAAGCCCAAGCCGGGGATGATGTTGCGGGCCGAGCGAGAGCTCGGTGTGGATTTGTCGCAATCCTATGTCATAGGCGATTCGTACTCGGACCTCGAGATGGCGTGGAACGCCGGCAGCCGGTCGGCGCTGGTGATGACCGGGTACGGGCGGGGCGACCACGAGCACCATCGGGCTCAATGGGTGCGACAGCCGGATATTTTGGCACCGAATCTCTATGCGGCGGTTACCGAAATCGTGTGGAGGGTGGGCGAGTGAGAGGAGTATCGCGGGACCGGCTCCTCCAACTGGTGGATCGCTTCGATCGAGTGCGGGTGCTTGCTTACGTGGACCTGGTAGCCGATGAGTACATCTACGGGCAGATCGCCAACGTCAGTCGTGAGGCTCCCGTCCTGATATTGAAATATGATCGGACGCAGTTGTTGCCGGGAGGGGGCGCCAACGCGATCGCAAACATCTCTTCGTTGGGGGGAAAGCCGCTAACCGTGGGTTTGTTGGGCAAAGACAGTGCGGGTCGGGAGTTGGTGAAGATCCTACGCAAGGCGGGGATCGACGTATCGGCCATCGAGCGTAACGCGAGCTACCGGACGCCGACCAAGACCCGCATTTTGGCTGGCGGGATTCACTCGACCAAGCAACAGGTCGTCCGTATCGACCGGGCCACCCATGTGAGTCCGGATCATCGAGTGCAGAATCATTTGGATCGCTCCACGGCCGAGCTTCTACCTCAAGCGGATGTTGTGATGGTCTCGGACTATGGCTATGGACTGGTGTCGCCTGAATTTGGGTCCTCGCTCGCGCGCCGTGCTGCCTCCCGACGCAAGCTCGCCATTTTGGACTCGCGCTTCGACCTGCTTTCGTATTCTGGCTTTGCATCGGCCACCCCTAACGAACCGGAAGTCGAAGCCGCCCTGGGGGTCTCAATTGGAAACGATGAGGCGGCTCTCGGGGGGGCCGGCCGCCAACTGCTCCGACGCCTTCGAAGCCGGGCGGTGGTGATCACCCGGGGTAGTAAGGGGATGTCGCTTTTCGAGCAAAGACAGCCCACGCGTCACATTCCAGTATTCGGTACCGATGAGGTGGTGGATGTGACGGGGGCCGGCGACACGGTCGTCAGTACCTTCAGTCTGGCCCTCGGTGCCGGGGCGACCTTCTACGAGGCGGCTCTTCTTGCCAACTATGCGGGGGGGATCGTCGTCATGAAGCGGGGTACGGCCACCGTCTCCCGTCGGGAGCTCGCCGCGGCGGTGGACTCCGGCCTCAAGGACTGAGCTGAGGCGTGGGACAACGGGTCGATCTGGAGACCGCCTGCCATCGGGTCGCCCAAGCCCGCGCCGCCGGCCAACGGGTGGTTCTAGCGAACGGCTGCTTCGATATATTGCATGTCGGTCATATCCGTTATCTTCAAAGCGCCAGGGAGGAGGGCGATTTTCTGGTCGTTGCAGTCAACGGCGATCGCGCGGTGGCCTCACTCAAAGGCCCTGGCCGGCCTCTTTTAAACGGTTCGGAACGCGCCGAGCTAGTGGCAGCGCTCGAGGTGGTCGATCTGGTAGTGGTTTTCGAACAAGACACGGTTGCCTCGGTGATCGAAGCGCTTCGCCCGGATGTGCACTGCAAGGGGACCGATTACACTGAGC
>CAZKYJ010000988.1:0-2232 GCA_964556355.1 uncultured Verrucomicrobiales bacterium
AGCTCGGGCTGCGCGGGGACGTCGGAGTCCGCATCCACGACATCCAGCCAGGGTCTCCCGCCGAGGCGGCAGGGTTGGAGAAAGGCGATATCGTGCTGCAGTTCGGTGGGCTCCCGGTGGCCGACAGCGGCGAGTTCATCCGCGGGATCGCCGCCCAGCCAATCGGCAAGACTTCGGAGGTCGATATCCTCCGCTCCGGCGAAAGGAAAACCCTGATTGCCAAAATTGGCGAGCGTTCTCAATATGTCAGTGCGCCCGCCGATGAGGAAGGGCGGGAGCGGAAGATCAGCGGCGCCTTCGGCATCACGGCGCGGAATCTCTCGATCTACCAGCGTCACCGCCTCGGCATGAGCCGGACTTCGCCGGGAATCGAGATCACGGAAGTGAGCGGAGACTCTCCGCTCTTCTCCCGGTTAGCGCCCGCCGACATCCTGTTCCAGCTGAACCAGACGCCAATCTATACGACCGAGCAGTTCGGCGAGGAAGTCGATCAGCTCCCCCTCAACCGCCCGTTTTTTCTCTACTTCCTCCGCGACGGGCAGCCGCATAGCGTCCGGATCGTCCCCCGGGCTGACTGAGGATTCCTCCTCCGCTCCGGGCTTACGGAACCGGTTCGTGCGATCCCGAGTAGATCCATTTTTCCACTTTGCCGTGCCGCATCAGCGCCATGGCCTCTGCCGGGAAAGTACCGAAGATCGTAGTCGCTTTGTACGAGACGGTTCCGGTCCAGTACTCGACCCCGTCGATCTTGTCGACGAGCACCGGACCCCAGGCGTCGATCTTCGCGACATCGAACTCGGTAACGTCCTTGTTCTGGATGCTGGCGACCATGATGGGCACCGATCCGTCCGGTGCCACGGGGGGCTGTTCGCCCGCAGATTTGGCGAACTCCTCGGCACGCGCCTCCATCTCAGCCCGCATCTCCTCGCGCCGGGCGCGGTCACGCTGCGCGAGCACGGCCTGGGTCTTCCGTTGCTTGAAATTCTCATAGACGTTGGTGAGGACCTCTTTGAGGTTCGTCTGATCCATGGTGATCGACCCGCGGGTCGATGCCGTCGCGTGGGTGGCCAGGGTGAGGACATCACCGCTGATGGCCAGTGCCGTCACCGTGGATCCCGCTTTGGCAGTGCTGCGTCCGATCCCGCCGGGCAACATCATGTCAACGTCCTTCTTCACTTGGATGTTCTGGGGAAATGCGCTGGCGGGAATCGCGGTCCAGTTGCCGACCACCTCTTCAATCGGTTCGAACTCGGGGAGTGGGAACTGCGCGGCATACTTGTCGTTGGTGATCTCGGGCTCGGGTTGCGGTTCGGGTTCCGGTTCGGGCGAGGGTTCCGGCGCGGGCTCCGGCTCGGCCATCACCTTCGGCTGGCTCGCGGCGTCCCCCGGTTCCGGGGTCGAATCCCCCGGCTCTGCCGCCGGGGTGGCGTCGAACTCAGGGAGCGCCTCGGATGGGGTTTTTCCTCCTCCGGTCTGCTGTTCGACGAATTTCTGAATGTCTTCGCGATAGTGGTAACCAGCGGCCCCGAGGCCGACAAGGAGGAGGAAGAAGATGAAGCCTTTCATGGTAGTTCGGTGGCCATCATGGCGATTTTCGCAACGGCTTGCAATGGGAAGTTCGTCAGTTTTTTGTAATGGGCGCCGGCACGGAAACAGGACTTCGCCGGCGGGACGAACGCACCTTCCCCGCCACTGGCAACCGCCCGCATCCCGGCCGCTGATCCGCGATTTGTTCGCCCGCGCGCCGGGATTTCACTTTCGGGAGGCGAGGCGTCATCTAGAGTCGGTCGATGGCCACCGACAAGAAACCTCCCCATTCGCTCTACCTCCTCGACGGGATGGCCCTGGTCTACCGCGCCCACTTCGCCCTCATCCGGAGCCCGATCTACACCTCGACGGGCGTCAATACTTCAGCGCTTTTCGGATTCGTGAACACCCTTCTCGACATCCTCGAGAAACGGGATCCCACGCACATCGCCGTCGCCTTCGATACCAGTGCACCGACCTCCCGGCACGAGATGTTCCCGGAGTACAAGGCGCAGCGCCAGGAGATGCCGGAGGACCTCGCCAAGGCGATCCCCCATGTGAAGCGACTCGTCGAAGCATTCAGGATCCCGGTGCTCGTGCTCGATGGCTACGAGGCGGACGACATCATCGGGACGATCGCCGCCCGCGCGGACGCGCGCGGCGACATGACCACCTACATGGTCACCCCGGACAAGGACTTCGCCC
>CAZKYJ010000989.1:0-2229 GCA_964556355.1 uncultured Verrucomicrobiales bacterium
TCCATGCCCTTCCATCTCGGCGGGATCTCGGTCATCGCCGCCTACACCAACCACCCGGGAATCTGCCTCGGCTACCGGATCGAAACCCCGGCGGGCGACGTCGTCTTCATGCCCGACCACGAAGCGTTCGAGCGCCACGAGTTGGAGCGGCAGCGGGCGGCGGGAGTGGACGAGCCGTCGGCGGCCGATTTCGCACGGCAGCAAGACGAGAAGATGATCGTCTTCGCGCGCGACGCGGCCGTCGTGATCGCCGACTCCCAATACACTCCCGAAGAGTATCCATCCCGCCTCGGCTGGGGGCACACCTGCTACGAGGACACGGTGAAAAATGCCATCCGGGCTAACGCGGGGCGCCTCTATCTCTTCCACCACGACCCCGATCGCGACGACGACCAGCTCGACACCATGGTCGCCCGTGCCCGGGAGATGGTCGCGAAGGCGGGCTCCAGCATGAAAGTCGATGCCGCCCGCGAGGGGCTGGAGATCGTGCTCGAGGAACCCGTCCGCAATTGACGCCTCAATAGACCACGCTCACCCGCGTGCCGTGGGGCGAGTTCCGGTAGAACTTTTCGGCCATGTGCACGGGGAGACGGACGCAGCCGTGGGAGGCGGGGTAGCCCGGCAGGTACCCGCCATGGGTACCGATGCCGCCATTGAACCGGAGGAAATACGGCATGGATGCGCCACGATACTTCGTGCCGGGAGGGCGCTTATCTTTACGCGAATCAACGCCCGCCACGACGACGTTCCCGTAGGCATCGACGTAGTCGCCATAGAGGTTCGAGCGGTGGTTGGGGCTTTTTTGCGTGACCTTGAACGTGCCGGTCGGCGTGCGGTGGGACTCGTCGCCACTGGAGATGGGGGACTCGCCGACGAGGACGCCGCCTTTGTAGAAGTAGGCGCGCTGGTCGCTGAGGTCGAGCTTGATCGCCGGGGTGCCGGTGACGCCGTCGCCCCGCCACCACGAGTCGTCCCGCTGGCCGCTGCCCCCAAGCGGGTTCGCCGGGATGGGGGGCAGCGGCATGTCGCCGAGGAAAAGTGTGCGTCCATCGCCGACCCCGAGGGTGGGGGGGGTGGAGCAGGAGATGCCGAGGAGGGCGGCGGCAAGGACAAAAATCGCGGGCGTTGACAGGTGCATGGGATTGGAATGCGCGCTCTCGATACGCGGGAGGTGCGTCCTACGGTTGCGAAACCGGGCAGATCGTCAAGCGTGGCGAGGGTGGCTCCTGGTAGAAAATCCAGTTGCGGCGGGCGGATTGCCCTCTATGAAACTCCGCGCCATCGATCCCCACTAGCCCATGCCAACCTACGAATACGTCTGTGAAAAATGCGGTCGCACCTCCGACTACTTCCAGTCGATGAACGACGCGCGTCTCACCACCTGTGTCTTGGACGACTGTGATGGGGCGGTTCGGCGAAAGCTCGGCACCGGAGCGGGCATCATCTTTAAGGGATCGGGATTCTACCAGACCGACTACCGCAGCGACTCCTACAAAAAAGGGAAGGATAGCGACTCGTCCGCCTCGGCGCCGGCGAAATCGGAGAAATCGGAGAAATCGGAGTCGAAGCCCAAAGCCGCCGAGAGCAAGCCGGCCACCCCGGCGAAGTCCGATTGATCCGCTTGCGGGACGGCGGCGGGGCGTCGAACGTTGTTTTGCCGTGAACTTCCTCAGGACCACATTTTTGGCGGGCGGTGTCTGCCTCTTGGCGCAGGCGGGCAGCGCCCCGGCACAGGAGGCGGGGGGAGTTGTCCCGACGACGCCGCTGAGTCCGAACCGCGCGACGAACGTCAGCACGAGCACCTCGGGCCAGTTTCAGGTCGTGGCTGACTCCCTGGACGACCGTGGCGCCTTCTCGATCTTCGCGGAGCAACTCAAGGCCGAATACCTGACCCTCCTGCACCAGCGCGATAGCTGGCGCTACCCGATTTTCATCGAGGTCATCGACGTGGGTAGCGGGACGGGCGGGGTGAGGACCCGGGTCGAGCAGATCGAAAACTCGGGGTTTACCTTGCGGGTGCTCGTCGGACTCAACCACGATTTCTCTCGCGACGACCTCCGCACCGAGCTGCTCCGGGCGATGCTCGCGGAGCAGGTGCTACGCCGCCATCAGAAGGTTCCCCGAGGTGCGGCACACCGTCAGCGGATCTTGCCACCCTGGCTGCTGGCAGGGGTTTCCGAGGCGCTCAAGTTCCGCACGGGTTCCCGTCCGACCGAGCTATTTGCCTCC
>CAZKYJ010000990.1:0-638 GCA_964556355.1 uncultured Verrucomicrobiales bacterium
GAGGAGGTCCGCCACTGTGTGGGTGTACTCATGGCGGTTCATCCGCCGCAAGAGGACACGCCCGTCGCGGCCGAGGCTGGCGCGTTCGGCCTCGCGGATGCCCGCCGCGATCCACCGCGAAACCGCCTCCAGCCGCGCGGTATCGGGACGGGGTTCATCCTCGGGCGGCATCTCGCCAAGGTTCATCTGGTCCCGCACCTCGAGCCAGATCGCCGCCGTATCGCGGTCGGTGAAATCGGTGCCCAAGGTGTCGAGCCGGAGCTTGCCCTTCTGCTTTTCTGGCCCATGGCAACGGACGCAGTTGTCCTCGAGGAACGGCCGCAAGTCTGCGACGTCGGCTCCGGCCAACGGCGCCGAGATGAGCAACAGCCCTAGGAAATATGGTTTTGCGGGAAATCGCATCGGAGGGTAAGCGGCAACGCAAACATTACCCCCCGGACCCGAGAATTCTTTCGGATTCGCGGCAGATCACGCCAGGATCTGGCGCACGACCTTGCCTTCCACGTCCGTCAGCCGAAAGTCGCGACCGCCATGCTGGTAGGTCAGGCGCTCGTGGTCGATTCCGAGGAGGTGGAGGATGGTCGCATGCAGGTCGTGGATATGCACCTTGTCCTCGGTGGCGTAGTAGCCGAACTCGT
>CAZKYJ010000990.1:648-2228 GCA_964556355.1 uncultured Verrucomicrobiales bacterium
CACCCCCGGCCATCCACCAGGTGAAGGCGTGCTGGTTGTGATCGCGCCCGTCCTTGCCCTGCGCCGTCGGGGTCCGGCCGAATTCGCCACCCCAGATCACCAGTGTTTCGTCGAGCTGCCCCCGCGACTTCAAATCCCGGAGCAAGCCGGCGATCGGCCTGTCCACTTCGGCAGCGAGTTTGGTGTGCTGCTCGCGCAGATCGCTATGCGAATCCCAGTAGCCGTGGGTGCACTGGACGAAACGGACGCCCGCCTCGGTGAACCGGCGTGCCAGCAGGCACTGCCGGGCGAAATTGTCCGTGGGAACGGCATCCACCCCGTAGAGGCCGCGGGTTGCTTGCGTCTCACGCCCCAGATCCATGATCTCGGGAGCCTACATCTGCATGCGAAAGGCGAGCTCGAAGGACTCGATCCGCGCTTCCAACCCGGGGTCCGCTCCGGATTCCTCCAGCTGCATCCGGTTGATCTTTTCCAAGAGGTCGAGCTCGCCCCGCTGCTCTGCCGAAGCGAGCTGTGCGTTGTGGAGATTCGGGATGCTGACGTCCTTCATCGAGGAACCGCGCTGGCCGATCCGCGTGGCCTGGTGGATCGCCGGGAGGAAGGCGGCACCAAAGTTTTGCACCCCGCCATGTCCCATCGTCGGGTTCATGGTGATGAAGCTCGGCAGCCCCCGGTTGCCGGTTCCCAAGCCGTAGCTGACCCACGCCCCCATGCTCGGCCGGACAAAGGTGTCCGAACCGGTGTGGATCTTCAAGAGGGCGCCGCCATGGGCCTCGTTCGATCCGTGGATCGATTTGATGACACAGAGGTCGTCCACGCATTGGGCAACCTCCGGAAAAAGGCTGCTCACCCACTGGCCGGACTGCCCGTGCTGCCGGAACTCCCACGGGCTCCCGAGCAGGTTCCCGGTCTCGGCGAACTGCACGCGCGGCTTGGCGAAAGGCAAGGGCTTCCCGCTGTCCCGCTGCAGGCGCGGCTTGTAGTCGAAGGTGTCGATCGACGAGGGCCCGCCGTGCATGAAGAGGAAAATGACCCGCTTGGCCGTCGCCGGAAGCTGGGGCGTCCGCGCCGCCAGCCCGCCTGGGGGAAGAGACTCCGCGTTGAGGATTCCCCGCAGGGCTAGCGCGCCGAAGCCCATGCCACAAGCAGCGAGCATCTGGCGCCGGCTCAGCGGTGGCCGCAGGCGGTGGTGGCAAAGTCGGCTCATCAATCAGTTCACGTAAACGAATTCGTTGGCCGCCAAGAGGACGCGGCAGAGGCGCTCCCAATCGGAGACGGTCGGCGCGGCCGGGAGCTCGCCACGCAGCAACTCCATCTCTTGCGGACGGATCGGACGCCCGAAGAGACGGAGATACAAATCATCGAGACGAGCGTCGATCATTTCGGGAGAGTCAGCGGCGACCTGTTCGGCCAAGGCGTGTGCCGCACCCATGGCAAGATCACTATTGAGCATGAAGAGCGCCTGGCTGGGAACGATGGTCGAGGCGCGGACCTGATGGTGCACCGCGGGGTCGGCGGCGTCGAAGGTGGCGAACATTTCGTAGCCGTTGGCCCGCGCCACCGGGAGGTAGACGGCGCGG
>CAZKYJ010000991.1:0-2222 GCA_964556355.1 uncultured Verrucomicrobiales bacterium
ACTTTCTCCGACGGTATGACCTCGGTTCGCGGCATGCCGGTCGGCGAGGCCATGGCCCGCAACGACGCCGCCCTGGCGCTGGCGCGCGGCGAAAGCGCCGACGGTGGGCGCCCGTCGCCCATTTACTCCATCCTGCTCGGGGCACTCTACCTGGCGCTCGAGCCATCCCTGGCACTGGCGAAGGCCCTCAACGTCGTCTCGTTGGCGCTCGCCGCGTTCTTCGCTTTCGCTCTTGGGGCCCGCGCGACGTCCCGCACGCTCGGCATCGGGACCGCCGCATTCATGATCGGCGCCACCGGCTACCGCTACCTCGTGCACCCGATCGCTCCGGAGGCTCTCGGCACCGCGCTGTGCGCCGGGGCGCTCTTTCTCTTCTGGAGGGGCGCGAAGAACCGCCGGCCCGGCTTGCTCTTCGGATCCGGCATGCTCGTGGCCATCGCCCACCTTGCCGGCACCCCCGCGCTGCCCTCCCTCATCCCGCTGGCCACGGTCTCGGTTTTCGCGATCGCCTCAGGTGACGATTCGTTTCGCCGCCCGTGGGGGAGGGCGTTGCGGGCGACACTCGCCCTCCTCGCCGGCGTGGCAATCGTGCTGGTGCCGTGGGCTTTCGCCTCGGGCATCGATTGGGGCGTCGCCGGATTCTCGTCCGCTGCCGTCCTGACGTTTTTCCAATCGTTCCCGCTCCGTGGCGTCGAAGACCAGTTCTACGCCGTGGCGTTCGCCCTCCTGGCGTGCGTCACCATCGCATTTCGAACCGGGTCGATCTCTCCCTTCGTGGCTTTCGCGGTGGTCTGGCCGCTCACCGTGGGGCTGACGCACCTCCCGCCGCTCGTCGCCATCGTCCTGTGCGTGATGCTCGCGGCTTACCGGGCGAAACGGGACGAGCGCATCATGCTGGCGACAGTCGCCTCGTTGCTCGGTGGGCTGGCGATCGCCCACGGGCTCGCCGGTTCCGCCAGCCCAAACCCTTTCGTTCCCGCCCGTGACTGGCTCGTCGCCCTCCTCATCTTCTCCGGGATCCGGCATGTCGCGCTGCTCGTGGCGATGGCGGTCGCCCACGCGCGTGGCCGTACCCTTCGATTGCCCTCCGATGCCGGAGCCGTCACCGGCCGCATCGCCACATTCGGCGCGGTGGGGCTTCTCGTTTTCTGCGTCGTTGCCGGAGGGGCAATCATCGTGCGCCAGAGGATACTCGCCGCCGCCCCTCCGACCGTGGTACCGCCGCCGGCCGACGCGGACAGCTGGATCTCCACGACCTTCCCCGACCTCTGCGACGGGGATACGCCCCTGCCGACGACGGTGGTCGCCATGCTCGACCTCGGCCCTTATCGGATCGACCTGCCCCCCGGTAACGATGGCGGCCATCCCGCCCGACCCTTCGCCGCCCAGTCCTTCCCACGGACGGTGGCGTTCCCCCTCATCGAAGGGACGCGCACGGCCACGATTTTTCCCGATCGCCTCTCGCCAAGACCCGCTGGAAAACGATTCATCCTCGTCGGCTCCCGCGATGCGGCGGGAACCGTCTGGGCACGCGCCCTCGTCCCCCTCGAACCGGCAACCGAACACCCCGACTGGGCGCGCGCCCTCCACTTTCCGGAAAAACTCGCATCGGGCGGTAAAAATATTTAGACATTTTCTAGACGAGAGTGAAATTCGGGTCGTAAACTCTAGACAACCGTGTCGGATTGACCCGGCGAGCACCCAACTGAATGCCCTAGAATATCACCAATGAGCGCAACTGCCCTTCCCTCGAAAGCTGAGAAAACGAACGACGACTGCGCGACCTTCGCGATCAGCGCCGTCGCCAAACTGACTGGGATCTCCGAGCATTGCCTGCGGATTTGGGAGCGGCGCTACGGTGTCGTGGAGCCGTCCCGCACCGACACCCAACGCCGCCGTTACACCCAGCAGGATGTCGAACGTCTCGTTTTGATCAAATATCTGCTCGATGCCGGCGACACCATCAGTGAGGTGGCGGGACTCGATGTGGCCCAGCTCCAAGAGCGGAGCAACGCCTACCCGTCGTCGAACGGGCTCGATCTTTCCCCCGACAGCCGCCGCGCCCGCATCGCGATCATCGGCGAGCGCCTTCCGGCCCAGGTCGACAACTCTCGCGCGGAAAAAGAGGGGCTCCAGATTGTCTCCCTTTACAAGACTGCCGCCGAATTTCTCGAGAAGGCGCCGGAGGATTGTCTGGACGCCGTCGTATTCGATGTGGCGTC
>CAZKYJ010000992.1:0-2217 GCA_964556355.1 uncultured Verrucomicrobiales bacterium
AAATCCCATAGACGCCATTTGGACCGATCAGCCGGAGCCGCCGCGCGTCCAGGCGAGGTAGGCGAAGAACGGTTCGCTCGCCGCCCCGTGCCGGCGGATGAAGGCGAGCCCCTCTTCATGAATGAGGGTGTGCGAAAAGGTTTCGCCGACGTAGGGATCGCCGGTATTGCCCTCCAGAGGGATTCGTTCGCTATTCCGCAAGAGGTATTCCGGGTAGTAAGAATGGGCGTGCACCTGGTGGTAGTAGCCGAAAAATGTGTCGAAGCCCTGCCTCTCCGGGACGCCGGTGGTGCCCGCGTCGCCCAACCCCCACTTCCCGAAGCCGCCCGTGGCGTAGCCGGCAGACTTGAGCATCGAGGCGAGCGTCGTCTCCCCGGCGCGGAGCGGGGCGCCGCCACCATTCGCGCGCACCGGCGTGTGGCCGAGGTGCTGCCCGGTCATGAGCACGCTCCGCGTGGTCGCGCAGACGCTACCCCCGGCCAGGAACTGGGTGAAGCGCATGCCCCCGGCGGCGAGCGCATCGATGTTTGGCGTATCGAGGATCGGGTGCCCCATGAGGGACGACTCGAAATAGCCCCACTCGTCGAGCATGACGTAAACGATATTGGGTCTCTCCGCCGCCCGCACCGACGCGGTGAGACCGAGGGCGAGCACCAGTGCGAGGATTCGTGCCATGGCGATCACGGTGCTTTCGCGGTCAGCAACTCTGTGGCGGAGAGGCCGAAGCGCTCGGGGCGGTACATCTCCTCGGCCTTGGTCGAGGGCGCCGTGACCGAACCCGCCGTGCGCACGCGGGCAAGGTAGCGGAAGGTGTAGGTACCCGGCGCGAGATGGTCGCAGAAGTAGACGACCCGGTCGGCGCGGGTCTCGCGGTAGTCGGCCTGCCACGGCCGGCTCGCCCGCTCGCCCCCGACGGCCTGGGATGCGAAGTCGGGGTTGACCGCTTCGAGAATCGCGGGCAACGGGTCGTCGATGGCCAAGAAATGGCCGGCCTCCCGCGTCTCGACGCGCAGGGTGACGACGACCCGGTCGCCGACCTCAAGGTCATCGGTACCGGTCAGCGTCCCGTCGGCACCGATCTCCTGGTAGCTCCGGGAGACGGCGTAGCCGCGGTCCTGACGGGGCTGCGCCTCGACGGGCGGGCGCACCGCGAAGCGCGCCTCGCCAAAGAGCGGGCGCCGGTCGGGGTTGGAGACCTGCAAGAGGCGGAGCGGATCCTGCTCGCCGAACTCGAAGCCCGAACCCGTGCTCAGTTGTTGACGTGTCAGGGTGTAGGCCTGCGCCGGTTCGTTGTCCCGCACTAGCTCGCCCGCCACCGGCTCGACCTTGCCACCCTCGACCTCGGTGAAGTAGCGCGTCAGGGCAATGAGCGCCCACGCATTTTCTTGGGTGTTGCGCCAGGCGCCGTTCTGTCGGGCCTCCAGGATTTCCGCGACCAGGCGGGCGACCTCCTCGTCCTGCGGCGCGATCTTCGTCCACACGCACAGGCGCATGGCACGCTCGCGGGTCGCGCTGCCGAACCACGAATACCCACCATCCGCAACCTTCGCCCGCTGGTCGATGAGGTCGAACACGGCCTCGCGTGAGCCACCGGACTCGACGATGGCCATGGCCAACAACGCCCGCTCCTCGCGCGTGAGTTCGTCGATCCTCGAGTAGAGCACCTCGTTATAACCGACCTCTGGACGCCCGTTGGCCGCCAGCGCATAGAGCGCCAGCGGATGGGCGCCATGGAGGTAGCGCTCCGTCGCGAGCCCCCGGAGCTCGCTGCTCAGGTAGTCTAGAAGTCTTCCCAACCCGGCCGGCTTCTCCTCGGCCAGCGACGCCCCCAAGGCCGCATAGGCACTGGCGAAAAGATGCGCATTCCGGCCACTCGGCCAATAGGCGATGCCACCCGAACTCTGCTGGAGCGCGAAAACCTTGTCGAGCCCGGCGCGGGCGGTCGCCCCGCCATCATCAGCGAAAGCGGGCAGGACCGGCGCGAGATGGTCGGCGAGCAGCCACGGGATCGTCGTCGAGACGAGCTGCTCGGCGCAGCCGTACGGGTAGGTGAGCAAGGCATCGACGGCGCCCCTCAGCCCGGCGAGCCGGGTATTCGACAAGGTGACATCCACCCTGCCCTCCCCTTCGACGAGCTGGGGATTGACATCGGCCAGGAGGTTGTTGTTCGCGTTCTTGAGTTCGGATAGGTAGGTCTCCTCCAGCAGCGGGGCCGGG
>CAZKYJ010000993.1:0-2215 GCA_964556355.1 uncultured Verrucomicrobiales bacterium
ACTCCGCCTGCCCCACAACGATGCGCCCGCCGGGAGCCAGCGCCGTACCCAGCGGGAAGGCGTAGTCGATGCCCTCCACGAAGGCCACACCGGTAAGATCGATGGGGTCGGTGGCGCTAATGTTGAGAAATTCGACAAATTCCTCCCCCGCACCGTCGGCGGGGTGGTACATGATTTCGGAGACAACGAGATTGGTGCGATCGGCCAGAGCCCCCACCACATACGTCGCCTCATTGAGCGCTGACCACTCGCCGTCATCAGCCAGAACCCGCGCGCGCACCATCGTGGAGGCGGCCAGATTCACCGGCGCCGTGTAGGTCGTCGCGGATGCGCTCGCGATCGGATCGGAGCCATCGGTCGTAAAGAAGATCGTGCCTGGGCGCGACGAGCCGTTGGTCATGCTCAGCGCAAACCCTGCCCCCACCGCGCCGCCCGGCGCGCCGAACTCCGGAGGGCCGAAATACTGGCCATCGATCCACGCCGCCCGCGTGGAGAGCCACGACTTCATGCCGTCGACCCGCCCGCTCCACACGGTGGACGAGATCCCCTGACCGGCCACGAGCCCGTCGGGGATCGCGGCGTGCTGCCGATCGATGATCGCAGCCATGTTGTCATCGGCGAGCGGCCCCCGGCGCAGGGCAAACCAGCGGTCGATGTACTCGCGGACAAAGCTCGGATCCTCGAAGAACCGGGGGTACCAGAGCCGGTCGGCGCGGAAATAGAGCGGGGATGTCGTGCTACCGCTGTAGGCGCCGTTGTTGAAATCCCACATCGGCCCCATGTGCAGCCTCCGGTCGCCCGACGATACCCAAGGGAAAATCGAGAGCAGGAGCCCGTCGCCCTGCTTGGCGAGATTGAGGAGTTGGAAGTAGGTGATGACGTCTTCGGTGTTCACGTATCGCCGGTAGCCATCCACCGGATCGAGCCAGCGGGCATCGTCGTACAAAGCCCCCTCGAACTCGGCGAACCAGGCTTCGATGGTGGATCGCTGGGGCGCGTTGATTGCGTAGCCGTTGGGGTTCTCGAAGTTGATGAACGCATTGTATTGGCGGGGGATATCATCGCCCTGACCGGCGCTGTTCGCAGGGGTCTGGAGCACGCCATCGGGCCCCGGCGTGTGAAAGAACTGCGGTGATACCGCCCAATTTTCCGTGGGGAACCCGGCCGCGGGCTCGGCGTCCATCCGGTTGATCGAGAGCAGCCAGCCGCCGGTGCTGCCGTCGTCCGAGAGCGGCTCGAAATCGATGCGGTCGCCGTCACGCTTCACCTTTTCGGCCAAGGCGTAGACACCCCGGCGATCGGCGGCGCGAAGGTCCCCGCCATCCTCGTTGACAAAGACATCGACGAAACGGAAGCGCGTGCCGTAGCGCCCGGTCTGCGCGGAGAGCTCCCAGATAAAGGTGTTTCCCAACATCGTGTGGTCGTAGTCCGGATGCGGGAAATAAAGAATCCAATCGGACTCGCGGGGAAGGCCGAGAGGCGCGATGGGATCGTCGGAATCGTTCCCCTCGCCCCACGTCTCCACCGAGTAGGGCTTGCGATCCCAGGTCGATGAGAACGCGCCGCGCACCCGGATCCCAGCCCGCGAGCTCACCGTGGGCTCGGTTAGGAGCGGGGCGGTGCCGCCGCCCGCTTCCGGCTCGATGATGGCGAGCAAGGCCGGCTGGCGGGGAGGCTGGACGAGACCGGCACCCGTCTGGGTTGACCTCGACCATCCCTTGTCCGGGATGCTTCCCGCCCCGAAGTTTTCTACAACCAAGATCGGGAGCTCCGAGCGGTAGGTCGCAAGTTCGGTCGCGAGCCGGACGTAGCTCGCGCTGGCGACCGGTGAGGTCGTGTTGCCGAGCACGGCGGCGGCGCGCACCTGCACCGATCCGTCGACCGACAGGGGGCCGTGGTAGAGCGTTCCATTGTCCGCGGCGGGGAGGCTGCCGTCGGTGGTATAGACGATCTGCGCACCGGGGGTGAGGGATGTCAGCTCGAGCGGAAGCGCGCCGGTGAAGGTCTGATCCGGCTGGGAAAACCGCGGCGCGGCGAGCTCCTGCGGCGAGCAGTTGACCCCGGCGACCAACAACACCCGGACGACCGGACGGACGGGATCGCTGGATGCGATGGTCAGTTCGCCATTGAAACACCCCTCACCGTCACCGGGATCGAAGGTCACCCCCAGATCGGCGCTCTCCCCTGCCGCGATGATGACGGGGTGCCCCGTAAC
>CAZKYJ010000994.1:0-2212 GCA_964556355.1 uncultured Verrucomicrobiales bacterium
GAAGCCCGACGTGGTGCTGCTGATGGTCGGCCGGTGGGAGGTGGTCGACCGGATCCATGTCGCTGGAGATGTAGGTGCTCCGGTCGAAGTCTTCAACCGCGCATTGCGCATTGCGCATTCCGGAGGGCCGGCGGGGCATGGCGCGGCTCCGGCGCGTCGTGCCTCGGCGCACGCTCAACCTCCGAAGGCTTCCACCACAGGTTTGCGGCGCAGGAAGAAAATGATGCAGACCGGGAAGACGAGCCCGATCAGGGCTCCGGCAAACCCGCCGATAGCACCCCCCATGGCAACCGCCGCTTCCGTGCTCTCGGGCCGCGTGCTCAGGGCCGGGAGGACGATATAGATGAGATTAAAAACCAACCCGATGACCCCGAAGACGACGGTGAAAACCGCGTAGCCGACGGAGAGCTTCCGCGCCCACACTTTCATCATAAGCAGTCCGATACCGCTCGCGAGCAAGATCGCGGCACCCGCCACCCCGACCACGGTCGCAACTTTCGAAAAGAGGGCATAGGGGCCGTCCCCCCGCTGCAAGGCCACTATCGGGTTCGACTCGGCTAAGGCCGCCGAGTCCAGGGCGACCATCGAGACGACGAGCGCGAACCCGCCGAAAATGGCGAAGACGATACTGAGGATGCCAAAAACGAGCGGCGCTTTCGGGCGGGGCTCAGGGGTGGCGGGGACGGCGGGCGGCGCGGTATCCATGGCCGATGCTAGTTCGCGTTCTTGTTGAGCGCTTCCTCCACCACCATCGGTTCGGGGAAGTCGGCGGCGTCGGCGCCGCCCCGAGATCCGAGGCGCTTGTTGTTGCTGCCGCCGCTCGGTTGATTGAGCGGGATGAACATGGCGTCGGCGTCGGCAAGCATGCCGTAGAGCGTGTTCTCCATGCGCTTGGCGATGGATTTGTGCTGGCTACTATCGATCAGGTTGAACTTCTCATCGGGGTCATTCTCGATGTCGTAGAGCTCGTCGGTGTCCCAGAGGCCGTAATAGGTGATGTATTTGTACTTGTCGCCGCGTAGCGCGAAGACGGTCGGGCTCTGGGGGAAGTTCTTTTCCCAGTAGTAGACGTAGAGAAAGTCCTTCCGCCAGTCGATCTTCTCCCCCCGGCAGAGGGGAAGGAAGCTCTGGCCGTCCATGTGCGGGGGCGTCTTGACCCCGGCGGCTTCCAGCACGGTCGGACCGACATCGATATTCGCTACGACGTGCTCGATGACCTGGCCGCCCCCGAAGAGGTTCGGGCACTGGGCGACCATGGGCACGCGGATGGACGTCTCGTAGGCCACGCGCTTGTCGATGAGCCCGTGTTCGCCGAACATGAAACCGTTGTCGCCCATGTAGATGATGAGGGTGTCTTCATAGATGCCCATCGCTTTGAGCTGCTCCACCACGCGGCCGATGCTGTCGTCCACCGCGAGGAACGACTCGCAGTAGCGCTTGTAGTATTTCTCGATGTCGAGGTCGCTGTGGTAGGGAAAATCGACGCCGTGCCAGCTGTTGCGCTGGTCGCGGAGCCAGCGCGGCTTCGTGCGGTCGTCCTTGTCCGACTCCTGGGTCTCTGGCCGAGTCCACGGGGCATCGGTGTAGCGTCCCTCGTAGCGCGGCGGCGGGGTGAAATTCGCGTGCACCGCCTTGTGCGAGAGGTAGAGGAAGAATGGTTTCTCCGCGATGTTCTGCCCTTTCATCCACTCGACGGCGTAGTCGGTCAGCTCGTCGGTGATGTAGCCTTTCTGCTTCACGCGCTCGCCATCGACGTTGAGCGTGTAGTTCGGGTTCGGGGGGAGGTAGTGGCCCTGCCCCTTAAAGCTGACCCACTTGTCGAATCCGGGTCGCGGCCCGTCGTCGCCCCCGCCCATGTGCCACTTCCCGAAAAAGCCGGTGTTGTAGCCGGCCTCCTGCAGGTACTGCGGGAAAAAGGTGAGCCCGTCCTTGATGGCCCGGTTGTTGTCGATGACCCCGTGCTTGTGGGTGTAGAGGCCGGTGAGGATCGAGGCGCGGCTCGGGCTGCAGAGCGAGGTGGTGACGAAAGCGTTCTTCAGGTGCGCCCCGTTGGCGGCGATGGCGTCGAGGTTGGGCGTCTTGAGGAACGGATGCCCCATGAAACCCATGGCGTCGTAGCGGTGGTCGTCGGTGAGGATGAAGACGACGTTGCGGGGCTTGGCGCCGTCGATTCTTTCGATCGCGACGTCCGCTGAAGCGGTGGCGACCCCGA
>CAZKYJ010000995.1:0-2211 GCA_964556355.1 uncultured Verrucomicrobiales bacterium
GCGGCCGCCAACGAGAAGATCGCCAGCTTCTAAGGTTGGGCGGCCAGCGCCACCGTCACCGCCGCGACGATCTCGTCCGAGGTCGGCGAGGTCGCACTGGGGAACCGGCGGAGCACCTTGCCGTCCTTGCCCACGAGGATCTTCTCGAAGTTCCACTTGATGTCACCCGTAAAATCCGGGTTATCGGCGGTGGTCAGGTAGGCGAAGAGGGGGGCGGCATCGTCCCCCTTGACCGATAGTTTCGAGAACATCGGGAAGTTGACGTCGTACTTGCTGCTGCAGAACGCGAAGATCTCGTCGTCCGTGCCCGGCTCCTGGCCTCCGAAGTTGTTTGCGGGGAAGCCGAGCACCTTGAAGCCGCTCGCCATGAACTTCGTCTGGAGCGCCACGAGCTCGGCGTACTGCGGCGTGAGCCCGCACTTCGAGGCCACGTTCACGATGAGGACGGGGCTCCCGGCGTAGCCGGAGAGCTCGACCGGCTTGCCCCCGATGTCGGGAACGGTGAAGTCGTGGGCGGACTGCTGTTCGGCGGCGGCGGCGATGAGCGGGGTGAGGAGGGCGGCGGCGAAACAGGCGAGAGCGTTTTTCATGGCGGGCGAAGCAGTGGACATGCGGGGGGATCGGGTGTCAATCCGCGCGCGGGCGGGACACGAAAAAGGCCGGCGCCCCATCGGGGGGCGCCGGCCGTGAGAAGATGCCGGGCCGGACTAGCGGTTGAAGATCCGATTCAGCATGAAGTGAATGTTCGGGCGCGGGGGAAACCTCCCGTGGTTGTGTCCGGCGTGGGAGTCGTGGTGGGCGTGACCCTGGTGGCTCGACCGGCCGCTGCAACGGTGCTTCACGGGAACCCAGCGCCAGATCGGCTCCCCGCAGGACTCGTAGCCGACGATGCGGTACTGGGCGTAGACGGGCTGGTGGCACTGGCCACAGGTGCTGGTCTGGCGGTAGCCGTGGTTGTGATCGCGGTGCCCCGCCTGGACCTCGGTCGGTGCCAGGCCGATGGTGAGGGCGATGGCCGCCGCGGCGACCGCGAAAAGTGATTTGAGAGATTTCATATGCGTCTAATGGATTCAGTTTTATTGATGGATTGCTCTAATGAGAACCCGTGGCGCATAGTTCGACGGTAACGGCGCCCGCCTATTCGATCTTTTGGGATCAAATTCGATGTTTCTGTGAGGCGGCGTTCCCCGGAAGCCGTCGGGAACGTCATGGGGGTGCCGCAGGGCGCTCCGCCCCACCTGCGGGCGCCAGTCACCGCTCCCCAGACGGTGTTCGGGATCGGGGTGGGCGGGGAGCCCTCCCGATAGCGTCTCAGGCGCCGAGTCCCGGGAGCCTGCCGGTGCTGTCGGCGAAGCGCTCCTCGCCCCCCGCGCCGGTGGCGTCCAGGAGGTTGAGGAACAGGTTGCAGAGCGGCGTATTTTTGGCGAAGGCGGTGTGGCGACCGGTGGCGATCTGCCCGCCGCCCCGACCGGCGAGCACCAGCGGAATGTTGTTCGGGTTGTGCGAGTTCCCGTCCCGGAGGGCGCTGCCGAAGAGGAGCATCGAATTGTCGAGGAGCGTGCGGTCGCCCGGCTCGCGGATGGCGCCCATACGGTCTAACAGATACGCGAACTGCTCGACGTGCCAGGTGTTGATGCGCTGGTACTGGTCGAGGTTGTGCGGGTTGTTCTGATGGTGGGAGATCGAGTGGTGGCCGCCCGAGACCCCCTCGAGGAACGAGAAGTCGCGCCCGGACACCGCGTGGCCGAACATGAAGGTCGAGACCCGCGTGGAGTCCGACCAGAAGGCGAGGAGCTGGATGTCCATCATCAGCCGGACGTGCTCGGTCGGATCGAAGCGGGGGAAACGCCCGATGCTCCCGGATTTCCCGTCCGGGCCGGTCATCTCGGCAATCTTGCGGTCGAGGTCGCCCACGGATTCGGCGATCGCGTCCGGGAGGTTCTCGCCGCTCGCGAGCACGGCCTCCTCGTGGTCGATCCGCCGTTCGATCGAGCGGACGGACTCGAGGTATTCGTCGAGCTTGCGCCGGTCGCCGGACCCGACTTTCCCCGCGAGCGACTTCGCGTCATCGAGCACCAGGTCGAGCACCGACCGCTGCGAGCTGAGCGCGGCGCGCCCCGCGGCCGGCGTGCGGAAGAGGCGGTCGAAGGCAGCGCGCGGGCTGATCTCGCAGGGCAGCGGGGTGGTCGGGTTTTTCCACGCGATGTGGTT
>CAZKYJ010000996.1:0-2210 GCA_964556355.1 uncultured Verrucomicrobiales bacterium
GATGGCATGCGCGCCGACGTGGGCGAGCGGGTACTGGCGGGTTTCGGTATTGTCGGAGGTGGCGAGGACGACGCCGTTGCGGTCGAGGATGGATCCGCGGACGCCGGCCGGTCGGTCGGGGGCTGCGGGGGAGTCGGCGGGCAAGGTAGTGAAAACGGCAGCGGCGATGAGGATGGTGGCCGCCAGAGGGAGGGCTCCGGTGCGAATGTTGGGGGGGGCGGCGATGCCGAGGATGCGGTCGATACGCACGGCGAGGCCGGAGGAGGAGCCCGCGCTGGCGGCGAGGGCGACGCCGGGATTGGCGGCATGGCTTTGGAGGGCGAGGAGCGCTTGGGCGTAGTCGGTGGGGCGGTCGAGGACGCGGACGACAATATCGTCGCAGGCATGCTCGCGCTCGCGACGGATCTGGCGGCTGATCCACCAGGCGGCGGGATGGAAGAAGAGGGCGGTTTCGGCGACGGCTTGGAGGTGGTTGACCCACGGGTCGAGGCGCCGGAGGTGGGCGAGTTCGTGGGCGACGACGAGGCGGAGCTGGTGCTCGGGAAGGCCGGTCACCGCGCTGGCGGGGAGCAGGATGGTCGGGCGGAGGAGGCCAATGAGCATGGGAGCTTTCGCTGCAGCCGAGACGAGAATGGGCGGGAGCCGGTGGGGGAGTCCGAGTTGGTCGGGCAGGGTGGCGAGATTGGCGAGGATGGCGGCGTGGGACCGTTCAATCGGCACGCCGCCGAGGCGGAGGGGGCGAAGTCGGAGCCAACCGATTGCGTGGCGGAGGGCGCAGAACACGAGACCGGCGAGGTAGGCTGCGACGCCGATCTGGTCGGGGCGTGGAGCCGAACGGGACGACGGAGAGATAGGCGAATGAGTCGGGTTTGGAGTGGCGGCGATGGACTGGGCGGACGCCGGACCGGTGGCGGTTGGATCGGCGGTCGCGGTGGGGGTGCTGACAACGGGAGCGGCGGGTCGGTGCTGCGTCGTGGCTGGACTCAGGAGAGCGAAAAAGAAGAGGGCGAGGCAGCTACCGAGCGCGGCGGTGGCGACGTGGCAGCGGGCGTTGGCAGAGGCTTTCGGGATCGCCCGGAGCACGAGCGCGACAAGTGCGGCTGCGGCGGCGACCTGCCAAAGCGAATGGACGAGCGCGGTGCCGAGCCGGTCGGCGAAGGATTCGAAAACCGGGTTCATTTTTTTGGCGACCTTTGGGATTTCTCTTTGGCCCTGATCTTTTTGCGGATCTCGGCGAGTTCGTCGGCGGTGACGGGTTGGCCGTCGATGGCCTCGAGGACGAGGGCGCGGGCGGAGCCGTCGAAGAGCCGGTCGATCAGGTCGGCGATCAGGGCGCGCTTCGTTTTCTCCGGGGGGGCGGCGGCGGCGTAAATGTGGGAGCGGTAGGTCTCGTCACGGACGACGAGGCCTTTGCCCACCATGATCTGGAGGAACTTGAGGACGGTGGTGTAGCCGCCACGCTTTTCTTCGGGGAGGTGCTCGAAGACCTCGCGGACGGTAGAGGGGCCGCGCTCCCAAAGGACGCGAAGAAGGGCGAGCTCGGCATCGGTGGGGCGGGGAGGGCTAGCGGATTCTCGCGGCATCAAGAACTGATACGAACTTCTTCGTAATTTAGCAACGAATTTTTTCGTACTTTCGGGTTCGAGGTGGTTGGGGTTGGTCGGCAAGCCTCCGAGCCAAAGCGGCGAGAACTCCCCGCAGTCTGAAGAAAGCCGTGGGTTTCGCTGACTCGTCTACTTGAAGTCTTCGACGGTGAGGTTGAGTTCCTTGAAGTGCTCGTCGGACTCGAAGCCGTAGGGGGAGGCTTGGAAGTCGCCGACGAGGGAGACGTCGAGGGTGGGGGTGATCTGGTCGTCGAGGCCGGTGAGATAGTAAACGGCATTGACGAGGAGGCGGCGGATGTCCTCGTTTTCCATCTCCTGGGCGGAGAAGAAGGTGTTGGTGAGGACATTGCCGCGCAGCCAGACGACGGGTTGCATGGGGTCGTTCTTCTTGCCCTCGACGGGCGGGTCGGCGGGTTCCATGCCGGCGAGGACCTGGCCATCGACGAGGACTTGGGCGTCGTCGGGCAGGTTCTTCACGCCGTAGACGTCGGTGGGACCCCAAAGGTCATCGATGTCGGCGAGGATAGGGTGTCCCTTAAATTCGTCGCGGACGATGCCCCGCGTGCTCTCTTTTTTGTGTTGGCCGTGATGGCTGATCCACGTTTC